>DASUGD010000243.1:0-2484 GCA_036274195.1 Gemmatimonadaceae bacterium
GCACGACGACGTGCACGACGACCGCGCGGCGCCGTTGTCGGTAGCCGACCCGTTCGGCCGTCGTATCGATCTCGTTCCGCTCGAACACGCGGCCGTTGCGCCGACCGACCTGTACCAGGCAAGCAACGACGGATAATGACAATGAATCCACGCATCGACGACCGCGGCGCGCTGCGCGTCCACACGGACCTCGAAGCACCCGCCGAGGCCTCTCTCCCCGACTCGAACGTGGAGTCCGACCTGCTCAGGCCTATCGAGCGAGATTCCGGGGCGACGCGGCCGACGCGAGTCGTGGTCCTGGGCGGCGGTTTCGCGGGGGTGGCGCTGACGCGCCATTTCGAACGGCTATGTCGCAGCCGGGACGACGTCGAGATCACGCTGGTGAGCCGGGACAACTTCTTCGTGCTGACGCCGCTCCTCTTCGAGGCGTGCTCCGGCACGCTCGAGTTGCGGCATTGTGGGCAGCCGATCCGACCGGCGCTGCGGCGAGCGCACTTCGTCGAGGCGACGGCGGAAGCAGTGGATGTCGAGCGGCGCGTCGTCCGTGCCGTCGCACCCGAGGGCGCCACGTACGATCTGGCGTACGATCATCTCGTCGTGGCGTTAGGCGCGACGACGAACCAGGGCCTCATCCCGGGCTCTCAGACGGCGTTCACGTTCAAGACCATGGCCGACGCGCTCGTGCTGCGGAACCACATCATCGAGCGGTTCGAGCGCGCCGACGCGTCGTCGGACCCAACCGTTCGGCGTCGCGCGCTCACGGTGGTCGTCATCGGCGGGGGCCTGGTTGGCATGGAGCTCCTCGGCGAGCTGACTGCCTTCGCGGACGACGTGCTGCGCTACTACCCACGGCTCCGCCGGGAAGAGCTGCACTTCCACCTGTTCGAAGCAGGCCCGCGCGTCCTGCCCGAGCTCGATCCCCGGCTCGCGGACCTGGCGGCGAACGTGCTGCGCCGACGAGAGGCGGACATCCGGGCATCGACTCCAGTGCGCGGCGTCGAGCCCAGGTGTGTCCATCTCGACAACGAATCGATCGACGCGGGTACGATCGTCGTGGCCGCGGGCATCGTGCCCAGCGACGTGGCGGCTCGCCTGGATGTCGCGCACGACAAGCGCGGCCGGATCTCGGTCGACGCAGCCATGCGGAGCACGAGCCATCCGACGGTGTGGGCACTCGGCGACTGTGCCGCCATCCCGGGCCCGGACGGGAAACCGTACCCGGCGCTCGCACAGCACGCCACGCGTGAGGCGAAACACCTCGCGCGAAACCTCGCCGCAGTCATGAGGGGTCGTGCACCGACACCGTTCGTCTTTCGATCGCTCGGGACGATGGCGTCGCTCGGGCACAAGCGAGCCGTAGCGAAGGTTTTCGGCGTGCGACTCACCGGCTTCGTCGCATGGTGGGTGCGGCGGACGTACTACCTGTTTCAGATGCCACGCTGGGACCGACGGCTTCGGATCGTGCTCGACTGGACGGTAGCACTCTTCTTCCGCCCCGACATCACCAAGGTCGACCTCGCGGTGGAGCAGGACCAGGCGAGAAGGAATCGCGCCGCCGGTGTGACCGTGGCGCACGGTTGAAGCGCCACCGCATCAGTGAGACGTCGGAGCGGGCGCTGCCGGCGCCGCCGTTCTTGGCGCTCGCCTTCACGGTCGCCGCCCAGTGGATGAGGCAGCCACAGCGCGCGCGTGTTGCGTGGCGGCGGCCTAACGTTGATCCTACGAAGGTGGAGTGGCGCCAGCGCAACGGCGTCCGTTAGGCTACGACAAAGAGCATCGCCGGCCCGGCACCGACCAAAAGCCAGCCGAGCCGGGGAGACGGAGGTGCATTGCATGCCCAGCACCGCACTGCGACAGGACGGCTCGCATCGCGACGCCGTCGATGATGCGGAACACCTGGCCGAAGAAGCGCGCCGAACACATCTGCGGTTCCTCGAGAGCATGGACCGCGTCAACCGCGCAATCCAGGGGACAAACGACCTCGAGCAGATGATGAGCGACGTGCTCGACGCCGCGCTCGACATCTTCGATTGCGATCGCGCGGTGCTCGCCTACCCGTGCGACCCGGAGACCACCTGGTTGCGGGTGCCAATGCGGCGCGGGCGACCAGCCTTTCCGTCCGCATTCATCGTCGGTGAAGAGTACGCCGCCGATGACGAGGTGCGCGCCGTGTTCCGCTCGGTGCGAGCGGCGGGCGGTCCCGTCGCGCTCGGCGCCGGGACGGAGCACGACGTGCCGGCACTGATACGGAACGAGTTCGGCGTTCGGTCCGCGTTGGCGATGGCCGTCTATCCCAAGATCGATAGACCTTACCAGTTCACGATACACCAGTGCTCGCAGGAGCGAGTCTGGACGGCGGAGGAGCAGCGACTCTTTCAGGAGATCGGCCGTCGGCTGGGTGACGGGCTGACGACGATGCTGATGCTCCGTGACCTCCGGCGGAGTGAGGTGAGGCTGCAGGAGGCGCAGCGCATCACGCACGTC
>DASUGD010000244.1:0-17918 GCA_036274195.1 Gemmatimonadaceae bacterium
GACGGCTCGATCGGATTCGCGTAGTCCGCCGGCTCGTTGCAGACGAGCCGCAGGTCAATGACGTCGAGCCGGTGCTCGAACGCGACGCGGAGGATCGCGTCGTTGAACACGCACAACGCCGTGGACGCGAGCCGCTGGAACTCGGCGTCGGGAAAGCTGCCGTTGTAGACCGTGCATACGGTGGTCGCGAGACGATACTCGAGCACGCCGTCGATGGCTCGCCGGTAGCGTTTCTCGAACCGGTCGGCGGCACCGGCGAGTCCGCCCAGCACTTCGGCGCTCGAGTGCACACGCCGATCGAGCAGGTCCACGTGCCCGAGGGCGTCATTGCCGCCGAGGCTGACGACGAGATGCGTGGCGTCATCTGGCAGCGTGTCGAGCTGTGCCGGGAAGTCATCCGTGCTCGCGCCATCCACGGCGCCTAACGTCGCGTGCCATCCGGCGGGAATCAGCTCACGCAGCTGCGTGACGACGTCGGGCCCGCCACCGGTGTAGGCCCCGTTGTCGAAGATCGAGTCGCCGAGCAGGACGACATGTGGCATGCGCGAGGTCAGCTACCGGTCGGCACGATCGCCGCCGTCTCGACCATCAGGATGACCGAGCGCTCCGGCGCCCTCGTTCGGTGCATGACGCCTTTGGGCACGACGAACCCCTGTCGGGGCGTCAGCTCGACGACGCGACCCGGCGTCGTGCCATCCGCCGCCGGCTCGAGGTCGATGAGAAAGCGTCCCTCCACCACATAGAAGAATTCGTCATCGACCTCGTGCCGGTGCCAGTGGTACTCCCCCTGCATGACGCCGAGCCTAACGACAGAGTCGTTGACGCGGGCGAGGGTCTGGTTGTACCACTGGTCTCGGACGGCGGACACGAGCGGGCCGAGGTCGATCTTCTCCAGCGCACCGAACAGCACGTTCAGGTGCGTTGCATACGGATATGGAGGCGACTCCGCCCGATCGGTGTGTTCCATGTGTTGCCTGCCGTGAAGGACAGCGAGCCTAGGCGATCGACTTCGCGATCGCCTGCTCTTCCTCCGTCATGTCCGCGGGAATGTCGGCGAACAGGCCGGTGCTGAGGTACCGCTCGCCGGTATCCGGCAACATGGCCAGCACGGTCGACCCGTCAGGTGCGTCGGCACAGACTTTCATCGCCGCGCCAAACGTGCCGCCCGCCGAGACGCCGACGAAGATCCCTTCCTTCGCCGCGAGCTTCTTGGACCACTGTACCGCCTCGGGCGCCGAAATCGTGATGATGCGATCGACGTATTTCGCCGCGATGGCGTCGCCGGTGAGCTTGGGGATGAAGTCGGGGCTCCAGCCCTGGATCGGGTGCGGGTTCCATGCCGGGTGTCCGGCGGCCGGCGAGCCATCGGGGTTGCGTTGCTGCTCCGTCCCGCTCGTAAGCATCGGGGCCTCGGCCGGCTCGGCCACGATGATCTTCGTTTCGGGCCGTTCCTTGTCGAGGACGCGAGCCACGCCCTTGAGCGTGCCGCCGGTGCCGAAGCCGGTGACCCAGAAGTCGAGCCGATCGCCGGCGAAGTCGTTGATGATCTCGCGCGCAGTCGTCCGTGAATGGAAATCCGCGTTCGCCTCGTTCTCGAACTGCCGAGTGAGGAACCAGCCGTTCTTCTTCGCCAGCTCGACCGCCTTCTTCACCATCCCGGTGCCACGCTCGGCCGCTGGCGTGAGAATGACCTTGGCGCCGAGGAAGCGCATGAGCTTCCGGCGCTCGACAGAGAAGGAATCGGCCATGGTGACGACTAGGGGATAGCCCTTCGCCGCGCAGACCATGGCGAGCCCGATGCCGGTATTGCCGCTGGTGGCTTCGATGACGGTCTGGCCGGGCTTGAGCTCGCCCCGCTTCTCCGCGTCCTCAATGACGCCGAGGGCGAGCCGGTCCTTGACGGAGCCGAGGGGGTTGAACGCTTCGATCTTGACGTAGAGGTTGACGTTAGGCGGGGCGAGTTTGTTGATCCGGACGGACGGTGTGTTCCCGACGGTCTCGAGAATGTTGGCAAAGCGGGACAAGGGATCCTCCGATGCCGTTCTGGTGGTTGTGGGAATCTATACAAGCGACGGGAGACGGGAGACGGGAGACTGCCGGGAAACGGGAGACGGGAAACGGGAAACGGGAGACGGGAAACGGGAGACGGGAAACGGTTAAACGGCTGCTGCTCGTGCTGGCTGCTGGCGCTGGCTGACCAAACCCCCTAAAACCCTCGGGATGCCCTTCTTTCCAGAAGAAGCATCCCGAGGGTTCTTCGTTTCCCGTTTCCCGTTTCCCGTTTCCCGTTTCCCGTTTCCCGTGTCCCGTCTCCCGTTTCCCGTTTCCCGTTTCCCGTCTCCCTTCTCTTACTCCCAGCGGAAGAGCTTCGCCGACAATGCCGTACACACCACGAACACAATCCCGAGTGCCACCACGTCACCCACGTGGGCCGACCACGGCTCGCCCGTCCAGATCCCCTCCAGCAACGACACGGCGTAGTTCAGTGGCAAGTGGCTCAGCCACGGCGGAATCACCTCGCGCGGGATGAACAAGCCGGACAGCACGAACATCGGGTAGAGCACGATCGCCCCCACCGGTTGCGCGAACCGCGCCGTGGGGACGACGCTCGCGATCAGGAAGCCGATCGAGAGGATGCTCCACGTCGTGATCACGAGCGCGATGGCAAAGCTCACGACCGGCAGATCCAGGCCGGACGGAAAGTATCGACGCCCGACGAGCAGCATCAGCGCGAGCGTGACTACGGTGAGCAGCAGCTTCACGAGCACGTGCGCGGTGAGGATCGTCCACGGGCGAAGCGGGGTGGCACGCAGGCGCTTGAGGATGCCGCCCTCGCGGTAAATCGAGATGATCGCGATGAGCGACAGCACGGTGTTGATCGCGATGAGAATCGCGACGATCACCGGCACATTGACGTGGAAGAAGTTGCTGGCCTCGAAGCGCCCTTGTGGCGAGAGGGAGCGACCGAGCCGGGCGAAGACGATGTAGAGGAGGACGGGCATCACGATCGAGCCGATGGCGCCGAGCGGCTCGCGCATGAAGACCTTGATCTCGATCCAGGTGAGTCTGAGGAGGCCGCGGAGCATCGTTGCGTCTGTTACTCAATCAAAGTTTGATCAGGACGAAATGGCTTGGACGGCAGATGGCAGCGCGCTGAAGCGGGCAGACGGCAGGTGGCAGATGGCAGACGGCAGAGGGGCGCCACGCATCGCGGTTTCCCCTCTGCCTGCTGCCTACTGCTCACCGCCCACCGCCGGCTTCAGTTCCCTGCCGTCTGCCGTCCTGCGCCATTGCCGCTTCCTTCAGTCCCGAATGGAATGCCCAGTGAGCCTCAGAAAAACATCCTCCAGCGTCGGCATCACCGTCCGAAAATCCGTCACCCGGATTCGCTCCTCCGACAGGCACTGAATCACCTTCATGGTCAGATCCTCCCCCGTCCCGTGAATCGTTAGGCGCCCGTTCGTCGCCACGACAGACGTCACGCCGGGCACGCCGCGGAATCGCTCGCCCGCGCCGTCGTCCTCGGTCTTGAGCACCACCGACCGCTCGGGGCAATGACGGCGGACCAGACCGTCGGGCGTATCCATGTCGACGATCCGGCCCTGATCGATGATCGCGACGCGATCGCAGAGTCGCTCCGCCTCCTCCATGAGGTGCGTCGTCAGGAACACCGTCTTCCCGCGATGCCGGATGTCGCGCACGAGATCCCAGATGGTTCGCCGAGCCTGAGGGTCCAGCCCCGTCGTGAGCTCGTCGAGAAACACCACCTCGGGATCGTTGACAAGCGCGAGCGCGATGAAGAGTCGCTGCTTCTGTCCGCCCGAGAGGTTCATGAACCACGCCCCGCGCTTGTCCGCGAGCCCGAGCTGCTCGAGCAGGCGATCGCCGTCGGCCGCCTTCCGCCGATAGAGCGCTGCCCACAGGTGCATCGCCTCCCAGACCTTGATGCGTTTCTGGAGCTGCGCCTGCTGCAGCTGCGCGCCGATGCGGTCCTGGAGCGCGTACACGTCGCGGAACGGGTCGAGACCGAGGACGGAGATACTGCCCCGGTCGGGCGTGCGCAGCCCTTGGACGCACTCCATCGTCGTCGTCTTCCCGGCCCCGTTAGGCCCGATCAACCCGAAGATCTCGCCGTCGTAGACCTCGAACGACACATCGTCCACGGCAACGGTGGACTTGTAGGTCTTTCTGCAGCCGGAGACCTGGATGACTGGACGCGGAGTTTTCATTCAGCGGCGACCGGCGGCTGACGACAGAACGGGAACAGGGAACCGGGAACGGAAGCTCCGCGGAGCCTCGGTTCCCGGTTCCCAGTTCCCCGGCGTCGCGCGAAGCACGCCGCCGATTCCCGATTCCCTACTCCCGATTCCCGATTCCCGACAACGCTTCCGCAACCTCCGCCGCGCTCGCGTACCTCGCCGCCGGGTCCTTCGCGAGCAGGCGGTCGAGCAGGACACCGACCTCGGGAGGCAGCCCGTCACGCTTCGTCGTGATGGGAACCGGCGTCTCGGTCAGCGTTCGCATCAACACGGCATGCGGCTGCGGCCCCGTGAATGGCGGCTCGCCGCTCAGCATCTCGTAGAGGACCGCGCCAAGGCTGTAGAGATCCGCGCGCGCGGTCATCTCTACGCCTCCGCTCGCGTGCTCGGGACTCATGTAGCCGGGCTTGCCGAGCGTCAGCCCCGTCCCGGTCATCGTCTCGTCCATCGCTCGGGAGATGGCGCGCGCCACTCCGAGGTCGAGGAGCAAGGCGCGCGGGCCGTCGAGGAAGATGTTCGTGGGCTTCACATCCTTGTGCAGGATGTCGTTGGCGTGCGCCGCTGCCAGCGACTCGGCAACCTGACGGGCAATCGAGATCGCCTCGGCCAACGGGAGGGTTCGATCCCGGTTCAGGCGCGTTCGCAGTGACTCGCCCTCGAGGAACGGCATGACGAGGAAGATCCGTCCCGCCGCCTCCTCCACGGCGATCAGCGGGACGATTCCGGGATGCTGGACGGTAGCCGCCTGCAGCATCTGTTTGCGGAAGCGCTGGAAGTCGAGCGCGGATGCGAGCGAGGCGTCGAGCGCCTTCACCACGACCGGGACGTCGCGGACCGCATCGTGCGCCCGGTACACGGTGGTCTGAGTGCCACGTCCGATCTCGCCCTGGAGGATCCAGCGGTCGGCGACGGCAGTCTCGAACGCGGCGGTGAACTGCGATTTTGCCATAAGCATCCACGTGCTACAGGGAAGTTGATCTTAGAGTTACGCCGGGCGTGCGGCAAGCTTGACTGGGGACTGGCGGCGACGGGAGACGGGAATCTGCCGGGAAACGGGAAACGGGAAACGGAGGACCCTCGGGACGCTCATCTCCCGCCAGCCAGCGTCAGCCAGCGAGCACGAGCAGCCAGCAACCAGCCTCGGTTCCCCATTCCCCGTTCCCAGTTCCCCCGTTCCCGGTCGAATCGTCCTACGATCGACGCTCACGACACGTACCACCCGTAGACCGAGGACGCCCTCCCATGAGCGACCGTTGGGAGCGACTCACCGACCTCTATCACGCCGCCGTCGCGCTGCCCGCGGACGAGCGTACCGCACTCCTCACGGAGGAGTGCGGCGACGACCCTGTCCTCCACGCCGACGTCGCGCGCATGATCGCCGCCCACGATCGCGCGAGCGCCGGGCGTCTCGCCGCGCCGCCAGCTACCGATACGATCGACCGCTTCGGACCCTACCGGGTCCTCAAGGAGCTCGGCCGCGGACCGACCAGCACCGTTTACCTCGCCGCGCGCGACGATGGCCGGTTCAAGCAGCGCGTCGCCGTCAAGCTGATCGAGGGTGAGATGGACCCCGTCTTCGCCCTCGAACGCCTGCGCTCCGCCCATCAAGCCCTGAGCTCCAGCGATCACGCGAACGTCGCGTGGGTGATCGATAGCGGGACGACGGAGGACGGCCGACCCTACGCGGTGATGGAGTACGTCCAGGGCGAACCCATCGACGCGTACGCGAACGGCCGCCGCCTGTCGATCGCCGAGCGCCTCGAGCTCTTCCTGCAGGTGTGCAAGGCGGTGTCGCACGCGCATCGGCGCCACGTGACCCACGGCGACCTCAAGCCGACGAACATTCTCGTCACGTCGAGCGGCGTCCCGAAGCTGCTCGATTTCGGGATCGTCGCGGCGCCGGCCACCCCGCACGTCGACATTCGGGCGTTAGGCAGCGTGCTCGACGCGCTGCTGGGCGGAGGGTCATCCAGCGCCGAGCGCCGTCCGCTCCGCGGCGATCTCGAGACCATCGCGCTCCGGGCCCTCGCGACGAGCGGCGACCGGCCGTATGACTCGGTCGAGGAGCTGGCCGGAGACGTACGACGCTACCTCGATAGCCTGTCGAACCGCCCACGCCCGGAGGCGGCGCGACCCGAGCCAACTGCCGCCAGCGCGCGTCGCTTGCCAGGCGCCATCATCGCCTGGACGCTGGTAGCGGTGGCGGTTGCCGCGTTAGGCCTGACGGTCGTGCCGCGCATGACCCAGCGCCGTGCGGTCGCGGTGGCGCCGGCCCCAGTGGACGCCCCCGCAACGAGCGGGCGCGTGCTCGTCGCCGACCTCACGGACAACATCGGCGATCCCGCGCTTGTTGCCGCGCTGAGCGACGCGTTCCGTGCCGGCCTCGCCGAGTCACCGACCATTCAGGTCCTCTCCACCCGACGACCGGGCGTCAAGTCGTCCGTTACCGGCAGCATCGACACCGCGGCCGCGGGGTTCACCATCACCGTGCAGCTGAAGCGCGCGGAAAAGACCAACGGCCCGGTCACCATCACCGAGACTGCGGCGGATGCCGGCGATGTCGTGCGCGCGCTGGGACGTGTAGCGGCACGCCTGCGCAAGGAGCTGGGGGAGTCCGCGTCGAGCGTCGCCGGAACGCCGGGGCTCGAGGACGTGACGAGCCCATCGCTCGACGCCCTGCGCGCGTACGCGAACGCAGTGCGCGCCGTCCGCAACGGCGACCGCGCGGCCGGGATCAAGATGCTCAAGTCCGCCGTCGCCGCGGACACCGGATTCGGCGCGGCCCATCGACTCATGGCGGTCGCGTACGACGAGCTCGGTGACCGCACGCGCGCGGCCGATGCGCTCGACCACGCGCTCGCGAACCAGTCGCGCATCCCGTTCTACGATCGCAACCACATGATCGGGAGTCACGCAGGGTTCGTCCAGGCGAACTACGCGAGCGCGGTGGACGCCTATAACAGGATCCTCCAGCGGTATCCCGATGACGTCCGCGCGCTGAGCAGCCTCGGCGCGGTTCACGCCGCACGCCGCGAGTACGCGGTGCAGGAGAGTCTCCTCGTACGAGCCATCGCCGTCGACTCCGGCGTGTCGTCGCTCTATACCGCGCTCGCCTACGCGAATCTCAATCAGGGCGACTACGAGACGGCAACCCGCGTGCTCATCAGAGCAGACCGCCGGTTCCCGGGGCTGCGGGGTAGCCGGCTCGCGGCGATCTCGCTCGCGGCGTCGAAGCAGGACTGGGCGACCGCGGAGCGCGAGGCGCGTGCGAGGGTGGCGTCGGCCGACGCGAGCGACCCGCTCGACGGCATCGAGACGCTCGCCAACATCGTCATGGCACAGGGCCGGCTCGCCGAGGCCGAGCAGGGCCTGCGCCGCGTCGCGGCGTTAGGCGGGCGTGGCGGATCCGAGAGGCGAGCGCTCGCGGCGGCAGTGCGGATCGCGTACGTCCAGTTGCGATACCGGCATTCCCCGGCGGTGGCCATCTCCACGATCAACACCGCGCTCGCCCGCATGCCGCTCGCGAAGATGGACGAGAGTGAGCGTCCGTACGACGAGATCGCTCGACTCTACGCCGATGCGGGTCAACCGGAGCGCGCCCTCGAGATCATCTCGGAGGCGACACGGACGCGGGCGGATCGCCAGCGCGGCGCCGATGACAACCGGCGCTGGACGGCCGGCACGATCGCGATGGCCGAGCGCCGCCCGTGGGAGGGCGAGATCGAGATCCACGGTGCGGCGGAGTCGCTCCCCTGCCCGATCTGTGCCCTGCCCGACCTCGCTCGTGCCTACGAGGTGGCGGGGAAGCCCGACTCGGCCATCGCGACGTACGAGCGCTATGTCCGCACGCCGTGGCAGCGTCGATACGACACCGACGCGCTCGAGCTGGGGTTCGCACTCAAGCGACTGGGCGAACTGTATCAGTCGCAGAACGACCGCACGAAGGCGGCGGCGCAGTACACGGCACTGCTGCAGCTCTGGAAGCGTGCGGACCCGGAGCTCGAGCCGCTGCTTGCCGATGTGCGGCGGCGCCTGGAGCAGACGTCGGCAGCAGGAAAGACTGGCGACTGACGGGACCTCGGGAGTGGGGACTGGGGACTCGGCCGGGACGCTATTGCTGGCGAAGAGACTTGCTCGTCGGTAGAAGGCTCCCGGCCGAGTCCCCAGTCCCCAGTCCCTGTTGTTCAGCGATCTCGCGGTCTGCGACCGCCAGCTCCAACTCGCTGGCGAATTCCGCCCCGAGCGCGCGGTCGCTTCGACGAAGCCGAAGCTCGAGCTCTGCGGGATGGTCGAGGCTAAGGCCAGCCGCGCCGGCGACCTCCTCGAAGGCACGGAGATCGGCAGCGGTCAACACGAGGCACGGGCCCGGCGGCCACCGCCAGCTCCATTTCACCGTGGCGCCAGCGATCGCGCTCAGCGGAATCACGACCTCGCGCACCGGCTCGACCTGCTTGTCGGATCGAATCGTCATCCCCACGTGGTCGATCGACCGCGCTACGCGCCACTGCACATACAGCCTGTCGCCATCCAGACGCAGCAATCCGTGAACGGTCTCGCGTGTCGTCGTGATCGCGACCCCGACCACGTCGTGCCGGCGATGTAGCAGGAATGGGACTGCAGCCGAGTGGGGCATCGTTAGGCGGACCTCGATGACCTCGGTGACCTCTGTGGTTGGAATTCGCGGTTCAATCGACGAGACCGAGCCGCTCCATCCGTGACCGCAGCGTGTTCGGATGAAGACCGAGAATCTTCGCCGCCCCGTTCGGGCCAGAGATCACGCCCTCCGTCGCCTCGAGCACGCGACGGATGTGCCGCCGGTCGACGTCATCGAGCGTGCCTAACGTTTCGTCCCCAGCCGACACGAGCGCCTCCCTGCCCGCGGGCCCGAGCGCGTCGCGGATCTCCACCACCGGACCGCGTGCCAGCACACAGGCGCGCTCGATCACGTTCTGCAACTCCCGAATGTTGCCCGGCCACGAGTAGGCCTGCAGCCGGTCCATGCTCTCCGGCGTCACCGCCGTGAGCGACTTGGCGAGCCGCCGCTGGAAATGCGCGAGGAAATGCCTGACGAGCAACGGAATGTCGGAGCGGCGCTCGCGCAGTGGCGGAACGCGAATCGGGAACACGTTGAGGCGGTAGAACAGGTCGGCACGGAACCGCCCGGCGTTCACTTCCTCCTGGAGGTCGCGGTTCGTTGCCGCAATCAGTCGTACGTCGACCGTGAGTGGCCGCGATCCGCCCACCCGCTCGAACTCCCGCTCCTGCAGCGCGCGCAGAAGCTTCACCTGCGTCTCGGCCGACAGCTCGCCCACTTCATCCATGAACAGCGTGCCCTTGTCGGCGAGCTCGAACCGACCGATGCGCCGCTGCAGAGCGCCCGTGAACGCGCCCTTCTCGTGACCGAACAGCTCGGATTCGACCAGCCCCGGTGAGATCGCACCGCAGTTCACCTTGATCATCGCGCGCGACTTGCGCGGGCTGAGGTCGTGAACGGCTCGCGCGATGAGCTCCTTGCCTGTCCCCGTCTCGCCCATGAGCAGCACGGTCGACTCGGCCTCGGCAACCTGTCGTACCTGCCTCAGCACCGTCTTGAGCGCCGCGCTCTCGCCGATGATGTCCTCGAACCCTCCCTCGGCCGAGATCTCCTCCTGCAGGTACGCGTTCTCCACCGCGAGGCGCTCGTGATCCTGCCTCATGTCCTCGAACAGGCGTGAGCCCTTGACCGCGATCGCTGCCTGGTCCGCGAAGAGCTGCATCGCCTCGAACTCGTCAGCCTCGATGCGGTGGCCGGAAATCGTGTAGAAGACGCCGATCAGCTCATCTCGACAGAGCATCGGATAGATGGCCAACGCTTCGTCGCCGTTCTGCAGCAGCGGTTCCTTCGATGTGGCGACTTCGCCGACGAGCGGGGAGCTCATCGGGAATACGTGCTCCGGGCGCTCGGCATCTTCGATCGTGAGGCCCGCTGCCGCGACGAGGTGCAGCGCCGGAGGATCGGCGAACGACATGCCGGCTGGCCCGTTCTCCCTGCACCACGGGCACTGGCTCGCCGACGTGTAGAGGTAGCACCGCGCCTGTATGACCGCGTTGGGTCCCTCGGTCAGGCCGTGGAGCATTGCCTCGAGCGTTCCGCGCAAATCGCGAGTCGCGGCCATGTGCCGCGTGGCGCGCCGGAGAATCGCGAGGTGGCGACTCGATCCGTCAGGCAGCGAGTGCTCGGTGCGTAGCTGCTGCGACTGCTCGTCGACGGTGGCCATCCCGCAATATGAAGTTCCGACCGGTCGTCTGTCACGAAATACCGTGAGCATTCGACGCGCACCGGTGATCGCAGCGTCATTCGACTCGACCCCGCAACTCACGCTGGCCGAGCGACTTGGCTCGCCGCGACGCCTCATCTCGTGACTGGCCTCCGCGTTGCTTTTCCGCACGGCGCACCAACGGAGACCGACAATGCATCGGCATTCACATACCCCTTTGGGTTCATACTTCGCGGCCTTCGCGCCGCTCGCCGTATTCCTGTTCGCGGGCTGCTTCAGCGACGCCGCGGCGACGGAGCGTCACGCCGGCTCGGAGCCGCCAGTCGCGATCGTGGTTCGCGCCGCCACACCCATCACCCGCCGCATGATGGTGGCTGCCAGCGGTACCGTCGAACCGCGCGCGACGAGCGACGTCGCGTTCGAGGTGCCAGGCAAGCTCGCCTCCGTCGCGGTCGACGAAGGCGATCAAGTGTCCGCCGGCCAGCTGCTCGCGGCCCTCGATCGCACCGACTACTCGCTCGCGGTCGAACAGGCGCGGTTGACCGCGAAGCGCGCGTCCGATGAGGCACGCCGCGCTCGCATCCTGGCGGCCGCAAACGCCATGGCGCCTAACGACCTGGAAAAGGCCGTAAACGCCGAGGCTCAGGCAAGTGTCGCGTTGGCAATCGCCGAGAAGCGACTCAGGGATACACGCCTGCTGTCACCGCTGGCCGGAATCGTCGCCCGACGCGGCGCCAACCGGGGCGAGACCGTCCCGGCCGGCGCCGCCCTCGTTACCATCGTCGATCTCGACACGGTCCGCGCGCGCGTCGCCGTGCCGGAATCGGACGTCGGCGCCATTGCCACCGGCGCCGTCGCCACGCTCACGGTTCCATCGCTCGGCGATGCCACCTTTGAAGGGCGCGTTGGCCTCGTTGGCGTTGCGGCCGACAAGGTCTCGCGGACGTTCGCCGTGGAGATTTCGGTCCCGAATGCCGGGCATCGAATCAAAGCAGGCATGGTGGCCGAAGCGTCGATCGAGACGCACGACAACGCGACGCGGCTCACGGTGCCCGCGTCGGCGATCGTGCACGATGCCGAGGGCGCCACCCAGCTCTTCATCTACGCGAGCAGCGAGCAGCGCGTCCACGCGCGGCGCATAACGCCGGGCGCGTTCGTCGGCGCCGAAGTGGAGATCACGACCGGGCTCGCAGAAGGCGAGTTGGTCGTGATCGGTGGGCAGCAGCAGCTTCGCGAAGGCATGCCGGCGCGTCCGGTCTCGACCTCGTACGCGCCGGGCTCGGCCCTCGGGAGCAACCGATGACGTCCGTCATTCGCGCGGCGATTCGCAATCGTCAGGTCGTCTACGTGATCACGGCCGCGGCGGTGATCGTCGGCCTGCACGCCCTCGTTGCCATGCCGCGGCGTGAGGATCCGAAGGTCACGATCCGCCAGGGACTCGTGTTCGCGATCTACCCGGGCGCCACGGCCGAGCAGGTGGAGGCGCAGGTCACTCGGAAGGTCGAGCAGCTGCTGTTCGGTTACGCCGAGGTGAAGAAGCGGAAGACATACACGACGTCGCGATCGGGTGGGCTCGTGGCGAACGTCGAGCTCGAGGACTGGGTCAGCGATCCCGATCGATTCTGGGCGATGCTGCGACACGACCTCAACGAGCTGCGGGCCCGCGACCTTCCTGCGGAGGTCGTTGGCCCCATCGTCGACTCGAACTTCGGCGACGTGGTGGCCGTGTTGCTCACTGTCCGCGGGGAGCGTTACGGCTCGCGTGAGCTCACGGACTATCTCGACCGCATCGACGATGCCCTCCGCACCATTCCAGCCGTCTCGAAGATTCGGCGCTACGGTGAGCAGCCCGAGGAGATCTCGGTGGCGGTTCGCCCGTCCCGACTGGCCGAGCTCGGCCTAACGATGGCACAGATCGGTGCCGCGGTCGGTCAGCGGAACGAAGTTCGGGCTGGTGGCTCGGTCGCCGCAGGCACCAGCGACGCGGCCATCCGTCCGCAGGGCTTGCTACGAGATGAAACCGAGCTGCGTGAGCTAGTCGTCGGTGCCACACCGGCCGGCCAGGTGATTCACCTGTCGGACGTCGCCACGATTGGCCGGCGGTACTCGGACCCGGATTACGTCGTGCGAGTCGACGGCGCGGGGGCCGTCCTCATGTCGGTCGAGATGCAGGCCGGCAACGACATCGTCGACTTCGGCAAGACGATTCACGCGAAGATCGCCGAGGTGCGGACGCTGCTGCCTAACGATCTGGCCATCGATCTCATCGCGGATCAGCCAGCGATGGTGCGGCACCGCGTGCTCGATTTCGGCCGCGAGTTCGGCATCGCGGTGCTGGCGGTCATTCTCGTGACCGGCGTGCTGCTGCCGCTGCGGGTCGCGGCAATGGCGGCGGTCGCCATCCCGATCACCGTGGCAATCACCATCGCGGTGCTCGACCTGCTCGGCATCGAGCTCCATCAAATCTCGTTCGCCGGTCTCGTGGTCGCGCTGGGCATGGTCGTCGATGACGCCATAGTCGTCGCGGACAATTACGTCGAGAAGCTGGACCACGGGTTGTCACCTTACGAGGCGGCATGGCGCGGGACCGGTGAGCTCGCGACGCCCGTGTTGGGCGCGACGCTCACCATCGTCGCCTCATTCCTGCCGCTCGCGATCCTGATGCCCGGATACGTCGGCGAGTTCATTCGTACGATGCCGATCACCGTCTCGGTTGCGCTGCTCTCGTCGTACCTCGTCGCGATGTTCCTGACGCCACTGCTCTCGATGGCAATGATCAAGACCGGGCTCGGGCACGGTGCGGACCGGAAACGGCGGCGGACGCCGCTCGACGTCATGCAGGAGGGGTACGAGTGGCTGATGCAGCGAGCGATGCCTCGCAAGCGGCTGACGCTCGCGGTTGCCGGTGGCGCGTTCGCGACGGGACTGGTCATGATGCGCGTCGTGCCACAGCGATTCTTTCCGACGGCAGAGCGCAATCAGTTCGTCGTGGACGTGTGGATGCCGGAAGGCACGCGGGTCGAGGCGACGGATTCCGTGGTCTCGCGAATCGCGGACGCCGTTCGGAGGACGTCCGACGTCCGCATGGTTGCGACGTTCACCGGCGCTGGCTCGCCGCGCTTCTACTACAACGTCAACCCCGAGGCGCCAGCCGCGAACTACGGGCAGCTGCTCGTGAACACGACGTCCGCCAAAGCGACGACGGCGCTCGTCGCGTCGTTGCGGGCGCCGTTGGCGGCAGTCGCTCCGGAGGCGCGCGTGTACGTGAAGGAGCTGCAGCAGGGCCCGCCGCTTCAGGCGCCGATCGAGGTGCGCATATCCGGAACGGACCTCCGCGTGCTTCGCACGTTGGCCGACTCTGTCACCCGGATGGTCGCGGCGACACGGGGTAGCGAGTACGTGAGCACCGACTGGAACGAGGACGCCTACGGACTCACGCTGACACTGCGTCGTGAGGTGGCGTCTCGGCTGGCGATCACCGAGGCGACTATCGCCGGTCAGCTTGCAGCGGGGTTTGACGGAGCGCCGGTCTCGACATTCTGGGAAGGCAATCGGCGGATCGCCGTGCGTCTTCGCTACGACGAACGGCAGCGTCGTTCCCTGACTGATGTCGCCAACGCGTACGTCACGTCGCCGGTGACCGGCGCGCGCGTTCCCGTGAGACAGGTGGCTGACGTTCGGGCCGACTGGCAGGCGAGCCGCATCGTCAGGCGGAACGGCGTCCGAACCATCACGGTCCGATCGTACGCGAAAGACGGCGTGCTCGCCTCGACCGTTCTCGCGGCGGTGAAGCCGGCGGTCGCGAAGCTCACGTTGCCCGACGGGTACGCGATCGGCTACGGAGGCGAGGCCGAAAACCAGGCCGAGGTGGAGGCGCCGATGGCCGTCGCGTTAGGCGCGAGCCTGCTCGGCATCTTCGGCATCCTCTTCTTCCAGTTCCGGACGATCAGGTACCCGCTGATCGTGATGGTCTCGATTCCGCTGGCGCTGTTCGGGTCGGCGTTAGGCCTCATCGTGACACGTAACCCGTTCGGCTTCACCGCCAACCTCGGCCTGACCGCACTGACCGGCGTCGTCGTCCGCAACGCCATCATTCTGGTGGAGTACATCATCGAAAGTCGCCGGCATGGCGTGGACCTGGAGGTTGCTGCGCTGGAAGCAGGGCGACGGCGGCTGCGTCCCATCTTCCTCACCACAATGGCCGCCGCCGCGGGTGTGATCCCCATGATCCTGTCCGGATCCACCCTCTGGTCGCCGCTCGCGAGCGTCCTCGCCGTCGGCCTCGTGTGCTCCATGGTCTTCACGCTGGTGGTCGTTCCCGTGCTGTTCGTCATGGTTGAACGACGAGCCGAACGTAGCGGCGAGCCATTCGTCGTGACGCCAGTGACGAAACCGCATCTCACTCACTCGCCAGCGACGCTCGAGCCAGCCGCGATGGGCGCGGCGAGCGCACTGGTCGTCGGAGCGCTGCTTGCGCTTGCGATCCCTGCATCCATGAACGCCCAATCACCAGCCATGCAGGCTCGGAACACCGGTATTCTGACGCTCGACGAGGCCATCACGATGGCGACCTCCAACAGCCGTCTGTCACACATGGCCAGGGAGACGGTGAGCGAGAAGGCAGCGGCTGCCCGCGCCGCGCGGGCCGAGCTGTTCCCGCGGGTGAGTATCGACGCGATTGCCGTGACGAGCAACGCGACCGTGCCGTTCGAGGTTCCACGCGGATCACTCGGCGCCAATGGCCTGGTCTTCGCCGGATTGACAGTCAGTCAACCACTGACACCGCTGCTCAGGATTGCGGCAGGCAGCCGTGTCGCACGCGCCGCACTCGGCGAGAGCGAAGCCGAGCGCGCGACGACCGAGCTGGATCTGGCGCTCGTGGCCGAGAAGATCTACGTCGCCGTGCTCGTCGCCGAGCGCCGACGCGACGCTGCACGAGCAATGGTATCTGCGAGACAAGCCGCCTGTGCGGACGCCGAGCGCGCTGTGAACGCCGGCACGTCCGTCCGTGCGCGGGTCAGCGAAGCCCGTGCGTCCGAGCTCGAAGCCGAGCAGGCGCTCATGACGGCGTCCCATGCGGCGGAGGATGCACGCGCGGCGCTGAACGAGTTGCTCGGCCTGCCGCTCGACGCGGCACCTGCGCTTGCCGTCCCGTCCGCGGCTTCATCGGTCGACGATCTGGCTTCTCAGGTCGCGCGTGCCGCTCGGCACCGTCCTGAGATCGCGGCCGCTGCCGCGAAGGTGGATCAGGCCCGTCACGCGGTGGGCGCCGCACGCACCGAGTACATCCCGGACGTGGCGGTGTTCGTACGTCAGTCGTACCAGGACGCAGTGGCGTACGTGCCGACGAACAGCTCGAGCGCCGGCGTGCAGGCGAAGTGGAATTTGCTCGACTTCGGTCGGCGGTCCGCGCAGCTGGACCAGCGCCGGGCCACAGTGCGACTGGCCGAGGAGAACCTGGCGCACGTGCGGGAACAGGTGGCCCTTGAGGTCGAGCGCGCGCATCGCAATGCGGTTCGCGCGGATCAGCTGGTGGTGGTGGCTCGTCAGGCGTTGGTGGCCAGGCAGGATGCGGAGCGCCTAACGACTGGTCAAGTGGCGGCGGGGGTGGTGCTCGCTGCTGTGGCTCAGGAGGCGGCGGCGCATCGGGCGGCGGCAGAAAGTGCGTTGCTCGAGGCGGAGTTGGGGGCGCATGTGGCACACGCGGAGCTGGCACGGGCGGTGGGGGAAACGATCGGCGCTCGGAATTGGCAGGCCTTGTCTCGCGATGCCAATCACCGCGATCCGCTTTGATGAAGCGTCGGGCAATCCCGGGCGGACCGCCTACTGAAAGTCCGCGCGGAGGTCGAACATCTGCGCCGTGTAATACGAGTTCACGCGGATCTCGTACGTTCGACCCGGTTCGACGATACCGACGAGCCAAGCCGCCTCCGGGCCGACCTTGATCGAGGTGGCAATGTATGCGCCCTCGAGCGTCACCATGGTGATGTCGAGCTCCGGGCTGCCGGACCACGAGACGCTGACACTCAGCGTGCCGGCGCGGTCTGGCGTGAAGAAGAATCGTTTGCACGGGGCGAGTTCATCCCACCTGATGGCGTCGCACGGCGGCGCGTTCGACGAAACCGTCGCGCGAATGATCCGCCCCAGTTGAAGGCTGTCGGCATCGACGTACTTCACCAGACGGACGTCGAGCAAGACGTCCGTCGTGACGTTGAGCCTTTGGACGTACTGCTCGTACCCGCCCCTCGACACCACGAGTGTCATCCGTCCAAATACGCGCTCGAAGGCGAACGATCCGTCCCCATTGGAGATCGAGGAGCGACCACTGAACAGTCCCTCGACGATGTCGATGGTCGCTCCCGCCACCGCACGCCCGTCCTGGTCGCGGACGACGCCGCCCACAGCCCACGAGCGCATCGCTGGGGTGCCCGTTCCCGTTGGACCACCGCGGGTACGGTCGCTGCACGCAAGCAGCAGCGCGGCACCACCGAGCACGAGCCGTGACGATTTCATGTGAGCCTCCGCCCGAAGTCGCCTCCACCACCCGACGAGCCCCGACTGGCGGTGCGTCGGTGATGGTGTCATCGTCATGGCGAGGGTAGTCGGCGCGTCTCCTCCAGCTCTCCCCGGTCAATGACCCGACCGGAATCGTCAGTAGACGCCGCGGCCGCACGACCAGCGATTCGCCTCCGAGTCCTGGGCGCGGTGGAACTTTGCGACGAGCAAGGCAGTCCAGTTCGGTCCATCCTCGCTCAGCCCAGACGCCTCGCGCTGCTCGCCTATCTCGCGATGTCGAGTCACCGCGGATTCGTGAGGCGCGATCAGGCGATCGCACTGTTCTGGCCGGAGCACGACTCCGAGCACGCACGTGCGGCGCTCAACCGCGCCGTCTATTTTCTCCGGCAATCGATCGGCGACCACACGATCGTGAGCCGAGGCGGAGATGAGCTCGCGGTGTCGGCCGATCATCTCTGGTGCGATGCGGTCGCGCTTCAGACGGCGATGGATGAAGCGCGGTACGCCGACGCGGTCGCGGTGTGTCGCGGAGAGCTCCTGGAAGGGTTCTTCGTGTCCAACGCTCCCGGGTTCGAGCGCTGGGTCGACGACGAGCGCCGACGACACAGGAGCGATGTCACGCGTGCGGCATGGTCATTGGCGGACGGCGCGGAACGCGATGGCAATTACGCTGAAGCAGCACAGTGGTTCAGCTGGGCGGTCGACCGGTCACCATTGGACGAGACGGGTGTTCGGCGACTGATGGCCATGTTGGATCGCGCCGGCGATCGGGCGGGAGCGGTGCTCGCGTACGATCGATTCGCGCGTCGTCTTGCGTCGGACCTCGAATTGTCGCCGGCGCCGGAAACTCGCATGCTGCTCGACGCGATACGCCTGCGTGACACGA
>DASUGD010000245.1:0-24498 GCA_036274195.1 Gemmatimonadaceae bacterium
TTCGACAAGATAGAGAACCCTCACCCTCCAACAATGCTCAGGCGTCACACGCACGGCCCGGCGCTGCTCGCTGCCGCGCTCGCGACCACCGCCGCGCACGCGCAGGACACGCGCGCCCTCGCCCGCTACGTCGACTTCGTCCGCGACGACAACGACGACGTGCAGTACGAGTTCGCGGAGGGCACGCCGGCACCGAGCGTCGTGTGGCGTCAGGGCGGGAACGTGATCACCGCGAAGCGCGTGCCCCAACCATGAAAAACATCGTTGGAAGGCCGCTCGACGAGCTCGAGCCGTTCATCGGCGAGTGGACCGTCGAAGGCAGGCATGTCGCTTTCCCGGACGTGACGATCCGCGGACACTCGCTGTTCGAGTGGTGGGGCAACCGCGTGTACCTGTTACACGATTCCAGCTTCGATCATCCGGACTTTCCCGACAGCCTCTCGGTGATCGGCGCGACTGGGCCCGACGGCGGGCTCGCGCTTCACTGGTTCGATACCCGCGGGGTGCACCGCGTGTTCGACATGACCTTCGCAGGCGGTGTCTGGACGATCTCGCGGAAAGCCGCCGGGCCGAAGGACTTCGATCAGGACATGCGTGCAACGTTCAGCGCAGACGGCGACACGATGACATCAGAGTCCCGGTTGAGGGAACCGGGCACGCCCGACATGAAACACGATTTCGCAGTCACCTATGTGCGAGCGCCGCAGCGTGCGCGTTAGGTCCCCGACCTTCCTGCGCATCCTTTGGACTCTCGTTGCCGGCAGCGCCTTCGCGGCAGGCGTCGCGCATCCTGCTTCCGCTCACTCCTCGGCACTTCCAATCTCGGTTGAGAATAGACGACCCTCGGGACGCATGGGCTTCCCGAGGTCGTTCAACAAGGAATAAGGATGAGAGACCGGCCGTGCCGTCGGAGGCGTCACTGCCGTCGGGAAAAATCTGCGAACATCCGCGAAACCGGTTTTCAATCTGCGTCAGGTCTTGCCGTTATCCATCTCGAAACATCTCGATGCCGAGTGGCGGCGACGCCGTCCCAACCAGCTGATGTGTGCCGTTCAAACGGAGCCAAGGCGGGCGTTAACAAATCCGGCCGACCGGACTAGATTGGCGTAAGGCGCCCGTCGGAGCGCCTCCGGTCCGCGGGAAGGGACGGTCCCCTCCGATGCAGGCGTAAGCCCGAGATGACTCAACCTCTTTTCGGACCCACCTGGCGGACACGGGTCGAGTCGAAAGGAGGTCGTATGCCCACCAACTCCACCCCCGGGCGCGGCGAGCCGATCGCGCCCAGCGTTCGAGCACTCCCCAGCGCCCCGAGCCTCGAGTACGAGCGCAAGGAAGCGAAGGCGCTGCTCAGGCGACTCCGTGCGGGCGACACAGTCGCGCTCGGACGCGTCCAGGCAACGCATCCCGCGGCGCTGCGCGGGCGGGGGCCTAACGAGTTCCGCCTCGCGGACGTGCAGCACGTCATTGCCCGCGAGTACGGCTTCGCGAGCTGGCCCCGCCTCGTGGAGTACTTCGCGGAGATGGAGCGACACCGAAACGGGGTGCGCTACAACAGCTCCGATGGGTCCCTCGACCAGTTCGAGGGTTCCGCGCGATGGGTCATCCGACGCCATGAACGCGGCGATCCAATGATCGCGCGCGAGCTCGCCCACTTCGTGCCGCGCTTCTATGGGCGGTCCGCGGCCGAGATTCGGTCGACGCCTATCACGGAGGACGAAGCACGGCTCGTAGTGGCGCGCGAGAAGCGTCGCGCAAGTTGGGAAGAGCTGATCGAGCGCGCGAACGCCTCGCGCGCGATGCGGGATCATGACATTTGGGAAGGCGCGCGAACGGCGGTCGCCCGCGCACGGCGCGCGATCCGCGCCGATGACGTCAACGCGTTGGCGGCCATCCTCGATCGGCACCCCGAGCTTCTCGCGCCGTCGGTGATCGACCGCGAGTGGCGCCGTACACTCCAGTCAATGGCGATCTCGTACGAGTGGGAGGTGAGGACGGCCGAGGCGCGACGCGTCACGGACTTCCTCGCATCCCGCGGGGTCGAAATTCAGCGCGAGCTCAACGAGCGGCTGCTCGGCCTTCCTGACGACAGAGGGCAGCCGGAGCGCGTACGCTGGTATCTCGATCGAGGCGCCGACCCGAACTGGATGCCACCTAACGGGATCAGCGTCCTCGAGCATGCACTCGTCACGTTCGTGAGCGGCGAATGCGTCGATCTCATCGCGCAGCGCGTTAGGCCTCGCCGGGCACTGTGGATCGCGGCCGGGCTCGGCGATGTCGCCGGCGTGCGGAGCTTCATCGCGGGGAAGGGAACGCTCACGCCGGAGGGTCGGCTCGATCGCCCCGATCCAATGGCGATCGGTTGGTTCGTCGGTCTCCCGCCGAACCTCGAGGCCGATGATCTCGAGATCATGTGGGAAGCGTTCCTGATCGCGGGCTTGAACGATCGATGGGCGGCGATGGATGCGCTGCTCGATGCGGGGCTGCCAGTGGACCACGCGCCGATGGGATGGCCGCTATTGATGATGGCCGTCGGGACTTTCCAGCGGGTGCCTCTCATCGACTACCTCTTGAAACGCGGTGCGAGCCTCGATCGCGAATGGCCGCCACACGGCACGGCCCGCGCGCTGGCGCGACAGATGTTCGAGGGTTATCCGCAGAATGACGCGTTCCGGCGGGTGCTCGAGATCTGTGACGCAGGGAAACCGGACGACGTCCTCGCCGAGCTCGATGCGAAACGACAGTCGCCTCCGCCGCCGGAGTCATGGACCCTGCGCGCGATGCAACTCGCGGCGGACGACGCGGTGCGACAGGGCCAGCCGGTCGTGACGACCGAGAACATGCTCGTTGGGCTGCTGCGACTGCAGGGTGGCGTGTTCTCCGAGTTCCTCAGGGCTACTGATACCGACATGCCCAGGCTACGGGAGATGATTGGAGCCCGGCTTCTTCCGGACAGTGATCCACTCGAGGGTCAGGAGCTTCCCGCCGACGCGGGCGCGGCGGCCGCATTGCGGGTGGCTACCGCTGAAGCGGATGCGCGTCGGCGCGAGAGCGTGAGTCCCCTCTATCTCATCAAGGGTGTCCTGAGTCAGGAAGGCGAGCCCGGTGCGAGGTTGCTTGCAGCAGTCGGTATGAATCGCGCACTGGTGGTGGAGCGACTGGACCCTGCATTGTAGCCGTCGCCATCACACCGTGAGGACATGAACGAGATCGCGGCACTCTTTCGACGGCTGTCCGTCGGCGTGTACGTCATCGGCGTCGCAGATGGCGAACGGCGCAGCGCGTTCACCGCGGCCTGGGTCACGCAAGTCTCGTTCGACCCGCTGCTGCTGGTGATGAGCGTCAACCCGCAGAACGCGTCGTACGGCATCCTGCGCGCCAGCGGCGCGTTCACGGTCAACGTGCTCGAGCGCGGACAGTTGGAACTCGCGCGTCGATTCGGCACATCGTCATCGCGCGATCACGACAAGCTCGCGGGCGTTCCGTGGCGCCCAGGAGCGAATGGCGCGCCGGTTCTCGACGATGCCCTCGCGTACTTCGAGTGCACCCTACAGGACCGCCACACGGCCGGCGACCATGAGCTGGTCGTCGGCCGTGTCATGGGAGGTCGCGTCCTCGCCCCTGACGCCGCGCCGATGCTGTACGCAGAGACCGGAGACATGGACGGCAGTAGTACGATGTTCGGTTAGTCGACCGCGATTCTCAGGACCTCTCCGCTGCCCGGCGGCAGGTTGTAGCCCTTGTTCGACACGTACAGTGCGCCGTCAGGCCCGAAGCGCAGCGAGGTCGGGAACGTTAGGCCCGTGGCGATCACCGTGCGCGATCCATCGCGGCCGAGGCGCACGACCTGGCCCGTGCCTTCCGAGAACGGAGCGGGCACGCATGGAAGCTGCGGCAGGCACCCGAATGTTTCCAGCACGTAGAGGTTGTCGTGCTGGTCCGTTTCGACACCGAGGATCGGCGTAAATCCCGTCGCGTACTCCGAGAACGAGCCGTTCCGTTTCAGCTCCAGGATCTTTGCGGACCCGGGCACGGATGGAAACGTCGTGAGGTTGCCGAGGAAGAACCGTCCGTTGCCTTCGGCGATTGCCGTCGGCACGATGTGGCCCTGGGTGGCCGAGATGTCGACGATACGGTCGACGCGACCGCTGTTCGGCTGGACCGTGACGACCTGACCGCCATTGGCATCGACGGCGTAGAGCATCCCGCCGCGCGCCACCATGCTGTACCAGTCGCCGTCCGGCTCGAAGTCTTCGGGCTGCGGGTTGGCGACCGGGTTCGCCTGGACGAACGCGGTGAGGTTCGCGGCGACGCTGTAGCCGCCATTCTCGACGCGGATCACGCTCGCTGGTACGTTAGGCACGCCGTGGCCGCATCCGGCGTCGAGCAGCGCGTACAGCTTTGGGCCGACGAACGCGACGTCCATGACGCCGAGCACGCCGCCGCGCTGATCGACGGAGGAGGGGAGACCGTCGACGACCGTTGTCCGCACGCCGTCGTCGATACGGGAAATGCGGCCGGTGTTTCCGCTGAGTAGCGGTCCGCCCGGCTCCGGAACCTGCAGGCACTGGCCGACGGTCGACGTCGTGCCGCCCGTGCCGGCTTCGGCGACGTAGATGGCGCCGTCGGGCCCGAATGTCAGGCCGCGGGGGTTCGTTAGGCCGCCAACGACGAGCGTGGGCGTGGCCAATGCAGTGACCCCCCCACCGTTCTTCGCGTTCTTGGCGGCCGACGCCTGCGCTGGCGGCGTGAGCTCGGTGGGCTGGGTACGGTCGCACGCGGCGAGCAGCGTGAGAGCGACAGTGAGTGCGGCGCCGCGCGCCGTGCGCGGCGGGAGTGGAACGTAGCGCATGCAGATGTGCTCCGTTGGGTGGGGAACGAACCGGGCGGCGGCGGAATGTGGGATTCCAACCTGTGACACACAGCCGACGACACATCATGCATGCGACATTAGTTTTCGTCAACCTGTCGACGCGAGCCTACCAGTCGGGGTTGACCTCGCTTGCGATTTCACGGACGTCGAGCCTGCCTAACGTATGATGATCATCCGGGTATCAGCTTCGGTGAAGCTCGTTGCGCGCGTGGCGCTGTTGGTGTCCTGCGTCTCCATCACGTCACGGGCACAGCAAAACGCGGGGTCGCTATCGCCTGAGGCGAGCCTCCCCTTCACCATGACCAAAGTGGCCGAGTTCAACCGGCCATGGCGCATCGCGTTCCTTCCTGACGGGCGCATGCTCGTGACGGAGAAGGTCGGTCCGGTGTGGCTCGTGACGCAGAGTGGCACCAGGACGCCAGTCGCGAACGTCCCTGCGGTCCAGTACGGCGGTCAAGGCGGCATGTTGGGCGTCTACGTATCACCCAACTACACGACCGATCATCAGATCTACCTCACTTACTCGGAGCCCGGCGAACCCAGCGGCTCGAGTCTCGCGCTGGCCCGGGCGCGTCTCGCCATCGCGGACACGACGGCGAGCCTCGAGGGGCTCGAAGTCATCTGGCGCGACGGTGCGCGAGGCCGCGGCGGACAGTTTGGCGGGGCGGTGGCGTTCTCGCCGGACAAGCGATACCTGTTCCTCACGGTTGGCGAGCGGCAGCGCATGACCCCGGCGCAGGACCCCAACTCCCCACTCGGCAAGATTCTTCGCCTAACGCTCGACGGAAAGCCGGCGCCGGGGAATCCGCAGGCCGGCCAGACGGGCTCGCCCTCGCTCGGCATCATCAACCCTCCGCGAAACACGGAGCTCGCGAAGACCGCGCCGGTCGAGTACACCTACACGTTTCCCGGACCAAACCTGACGCCGGCGGAAACGTGGACCACGGGACACCGGACGCCGTACGGTCTCGCGTTCGCGCCCGATGGGCGGCTCTGGGAGCTCGAGCACGGGCCGCGCGGCGGCGATGAGCTGAACCTGATCGAGCCCGGAAAGAACTACGGCTGGCCCCTCGTGTCGTACGGAACCAACTACGACGGGAGCCCCATCCCGAGCCCCGACACGCGGCCCGATCTCACCAAGCCGGTGATCTACTGGACGCCGGTCATCGCGCCGGGAAGCCTAACGTTTTACAACGGCGCCATGTTCCCGCAGTGGAGCGGGTCGGCACTGATCGGCGGACTGGCCTCGAAGACACTCAGCCGGGTGACGTTCGACGGCAAGGGCGGCGCGGCCCCCGCGGAGCGCTGGGATGTCGGCCACCAGATTCGAGACGTCGCGGTAGGTCCGGATGGCGCGGTGTGGATGATCGAAAACGCCAATCCGGGCGGGCTGTTCAGACTCACACCGACCACGAACAGCACAACCAAATAGGTTGTTGGTTACTGGGATTGGTAATTGGTTACTGGGATTGGTAATTGGTTACTGGGATTGGTAATTGGTTACTGGAATTGGTAATTGGTTACTGGAATTGGTAATTGGTTACTGGGATTGGTAATTGGTTACGGGGACTGGTACCGGTGATCAGAACCCCCGGGATGCCTCTCTAAAGCGAGATGAGCATCCCGGGGTTTCTATAACCAATTACCAGTTCCAGTAACCAATTACCAGTTCAGTTCGCGCCCCTTGCGCCGTTCAACGCTACCTCACGGCACAACCTTCTGTGGGCCTAACGTATACTTGGTCATCCAGTCGTACTCGCGCTGCATCTTGTCGAGCTGGTGGTAGTACTCGGCCAGCCCGTGCCCTTCGCGCGGATAGAAGACCAGCTCGACGGTCTTCCCGCGATCCTTGAGCGCGCGGAAGTACTCCATCGACTGACCCACGGGCACGCGCTGATCGTTGCCCCCATGCTGAATCAGGAGTGGCGTCGTCACGTTGTCGACGAACGTGATAGCCGACCGCGCCCGATAGAAGTCCAGCGTTTTCTGCGTGGGGACGCCGCTGAAGAACGTGCCGATGTAGCCCGGGATGTCCGTCGTCCCGTACATGCTCTGCAGGTCCGACAGGCCCGCGCCCATGCGCGCGGACTTGAACCGGCTCGTCTGGCTCACGACCCACGCCGTCATGTAGCCGCCGTAGCTCCAGCCCTCGAACGCCATCTTCGACGAGTCGGCGATGCCGCGTTTGATCACGTCGTCGACGCCGGTCATGATGTCGCGGTAGTCGCCGCCGCCCCAGTCCATGATGTTCGCTTTCGTGAACTTCTCGCCGTAGTTCGTGGACCCGCGCGGGTTGGGGTACAGCACCGCCCAGCCCTGTCCGGCCCACACCTGGCCCGGCGATCCCCAGTTCGCCTTGAAGGCGGCGTTGGTGGCCCCGGTCGGGCCGCCGTGCGCCTCGACGAGCAGCGGGTACCTGCGCCCGGTCTGATAGCCGACGGGCTTGAGCAGGACGCCTTCCACCGGCGTGCCGTCCGTGCTCTTCCAGGTGATCACTTCCGTCTCGCCTAACGCGAAGTTGGCGATCTGCGGGTTGAGGTCGGTTAGCTTCTTCGGCGACGCGAACGTCAGGTCGCTCGCGTACACCTCCGCCGGAGCGTTCGGCGAGCCTAACGTGTAGGCCGCGAGCCGGCCGTCCTTCGACAGTGACGGCTGGCCGATCAGCAGCTTGTCGACCACGCGCGTCAGCTTGCCCGCCGCGACGTCGTACGCGTACACCGCCGACCACGCCCGCTCACCCGTCGTGAACAGCACGCGCGAGCCGTCAGGCGTCCAGCGCGGATTGCCGGCCGAGACGTCCACCTTCGGGTCGTAGGTGTCCTTCGCCTTGCCCGACGCGACGTCGTAGAGCACGAGATGGTCGTTGCCGATCTCGCGGTCCATGATGCTGTCGGCGCGAGCGGTGTGGCTCTGCGGCAGCACGTTGAACGCGATCGTCTTGCCATCGGGCGACCACGCCGGCGGCGAGGCGGCATCCGACTTCGGCGTGATTTTCTTTATCGACTTGTCGGCGACGGTGACCACGTAGATGTCCGAGCGCGTCTCGCGGAGCATCGTGGTCGGCTGGGCCTGGAACGCGAGCCGCGTTCCGTCAGGCGACCAACTCGGCGCACCGCTCACGGTGAGATTGCCGTGTGCGACCTCGGTCGCGCGCTTGGTGGCGACGTCGATGACCCAGGCGTGCGAGAGGCGGAAGTTGTCCTCGAACACCTGCGGGTCATCCTTCCGGGCGGTCTTGGCCTCGTCGGTCTTGGGCAGCGTGTCCACCGCCAGGAACGCAATGCGCGAGCCGTCCTTCGACCACTCGAAGCCGGTCACGTTCTCCCTGGACGACGTGAGCTGATACGCCTCGCCGCCGTCCATGGGCAGGACCCAGACCTGTGTCTTGACGTCGGTCCCCGACCCGCGTGAGGAGAGGAACGCGAGCGAGCGTCCGTCGGGGGCCCATTGCGGCGCGTTCTCGCCCTTCTCACTGAAGGTCATCTGACGTGGCGTGCCGCCGGCGGCGGGGACCATCCAGATGTGCGACCGCATCTCGTGCTTGTCGCCCTTTGCGGTGTCCGGTTTGGTGGAATCGGCGGACGGCTTTGCACTGGGATGCTCCCAGCCGCTCACGACGTACGCGATCTTGGAGCCGTCGGGCGACAGGGCAACGCCACCGACGTTCTTCAGCTCCATGATGTCGTTGAACGTCATGGGGCGCTTGCTCTGCGCGCCCGCAGTGGCGGTCACGGCGAACAGTGCCGCGACACACGAGATTCGGCGCGGCCAGGGGTAAATCATGTGGGGCTCCGTTGAGGGTCGTGCGAATTTTGCAATCGCGCACCCGCGTTCGCTATTGCGGAACGGTCCTTTTTGACGGCGAGCTCATCGTGTTAAATCGTACCGATGGTCTGCGACCCGGGCGTTTCCGGTGACCGTCGAGCGGTGGCCCGAATGAGCCGACTGACCGGCATTTGGACGTTAGGCTACGGACTCTACCGAGCCTACCATGCCGCAGGTGGCACGATGGGTATGCAAGGGACCCCTAACGGCGCCGGCCCGAACGGCGCAGAACCGTAACGGCGCCGGCCCGAACGGCGCCGGCCCGAACGGCGCCGGCAGGAGAGGCGCAGGGCAGAGAGGCGCCGGATGCCAGACGGCGCCAGATGCCTAAGAGCGCAGGGGCCTAAGGGCGCATGGTGCCTAAGAGCGCGACAGGGGCGCACAGCCACAGGGGCGCACAGCCACAGGGGCGCACAGCCACAGGGGCGCACAGCCACAAGGGCGCACAGCCACAGGGGCGCACGGCCCCAGGGGCCGCCACGACGCACCGCGGACGGTTCCGCGCCGCCCGCGCCGTTGCGCCGCTGTGGCCCTGCGGTGTTGTCGCGCCGTCTGGCATTTTGCGCCGTCAGGCCGTATGCGCCGTTAGTCAGTACGCGCCGTCAGGCATCCGGCGCCTCTCTGCCCTGCGCCTCTCCTGCCGGCGCCGTTCGGGCCGGCGCCGTTACGGTTCTGCGCCGTTCGGGCCGGCGCCGTTACGGTCTGCGTTGTTCGCTGTGATGGGGTGGTGGAATCCTGTGGCCGGGTTCAAGATCTTCGCCTGTGTCTCGATCCCCGTTTGGTCTCTTTCCGAAGCCATCAGCATGCGCCGTCACGTACTCCTCGCTATCGCCCTCCTCGCCGCGTCCCGAGCCGCCAGCGCCCAGGACATCATCGGCGTCCGCGACGCCCGCGCCCTGCGCGCCGACAGCGTCTTCCAGCGCTTCGACCGCACCGACTCGCCCGGCTGCTCGCTCGGCGTCTACCAGGACGGCAAGATCCTCTACGCCCGGGGCTACGGGATGGCGAGCCTCGAGCACGGCGTCGCACTCTCGCCGCGATCGGTCCTCGACATCGGGTCGATCTCGAAGCAGTTCACCGCGATGAGCATCCTCATGCTCCAGAAGGAGGGCAAGCTCTCGCTCGACGACCCGATCCGGAAATACATCCCCGAAATGCCGCCGTACGCAGACAAGATCACGCTCCGCCGCGCGCTCAGTCAGACGAGCGGCCTGCGCGACCTCTACGTCATGATGGCACAGACGGGCCGCACGTTCGCCGGCGACACCATCGACGCCCTCCGTGTCATCACGCACTCGGCCGAGCCGAACTACGAGCCCGGCGCGCGGTACCTCTACACGAACTCCGGCTGGATCCTCGCCGCGCAGATCGTCTACCGCCTAACGGGGAAAACGCTCGCCCAGTTCGCCGAGGAGCGCATCTTCGGCCCGTTGGGCATGCACCACACGCGCTACCTCGCCGACGTTACGACGATCATCCCGAACGGCGCGGAGGGATATGCGCCACGGCCCGGCGGAGGCTTCCGCGTCGCCAGCTCGACGTACGATGGCGCGATCATGGGAGCGGGCGCGGTGCACACGTCGGTCGAGGACTTTGGCGTGTGGCTGAACAACTACGACGTAGCCACCGTCGGCAGCCGCGACATCATCGAGACCATGACGACGCCCACGAAGCTGAACGACGGCTCGCCGGCGACCTCGGGGCGAAACATGGCGTACGCCGTCGGGCTCACCGTCGGTACGCTTCGCGGTCTCCGGGTGGTTGCGCACGGCGGAAGCTGGGCGGGATACCGCGGGCACTTTCTCCGATTCCCCGACCAGCACTTCGGCGTCGCGACGTTCTGCAACCTGACGACGTCGGGCCCGGATTCGCTCGCGCGCAAAGTCGCGGGAATCTACCTCGCCGACCGGATGCAGCCGGACAGTGATGCCGCATGGATCGCGTCACTGGATAGTGCACCGCCTGCCCAGCTGCCAGCGGCCGGGTTCCGCGCGCTGACGGGTGTGTGGCGCAACGTCGAGCGTGGCGAGGTCCGGCGCACGCGACTGGTTGGCGACACACTCTTCGCGGTCGGTGCCGAGCGCACGCGCATGGTCCCACTGGGCGAAGGCCGCTTCCGCGTGGGCACCGGGACCGAGGTACGCTTCGACAACCCGGAGGCGCCATCGCGCATGGTCGTCCGGACGACGGCGGACGCGGTCACCTTCACACGGGCGGACAGTGTCGGGCTCACACCCGCGCAGCTCGCCGAGTACGCGGGCGACTACCGAAGCGACGAGGTGGAGACGACACAAACGTGGAAGGTGGAGAAGGGGCAGCTCGTGGTGTACGCGAACAATCGGCGCCTCGGCGTGCTCGAGCCCTCGTACAAGGACGGGTTCACTCGCGGCACCACGGTCGTCGACGTGCAGCGCGACGCGAAGGGGCGCATCACCGGATACGTGGTGGAATCGGGACGCGTTAGGCACCTGCGATTCACGCGCCTGCGATAGCGCGTGTGCGATAGCGCGTGTGCGATAGCGCGTGTGCGATCAGCGCGCGACGCTCATGCCGGCCGTCCGATACGGACGGCGCGGCCTCGGCTCCTCGCTCGGAGCGCCGCCAGTTCTTGCCTGGTTGCGTGTCGGGTGGCGCGGCGCGCAAGTTGCTAATCACTCGGGCTCGTTCCGCATCGTGCCAGACCTGGCCCGGTACGGTCGACATTCCAGTGAGCATCCCTGTCGCGTGCCTGGCATCCCCGAGATCCCTCAACCGCGCCTTGTGGCGACCGGCATCGACGGCCTCGACGCCGTCCTGGGCGGGGGACTGCCGGCGCACCGGCTGCACCTGATCGACGGCGAGCCCGGAACAGGAAAGACGACGCTGGCCGTCCAGTTTCTCCTCGCGGGGCGCGCAGCCGGCGAGCGTTGCCTCTACGTCACCCTCTCGGAGACAGCCGACGAGCTTCGAGGCGCCGCCCAATCGCACGGCTGGTCCCTGGATGGCATCGAGATCTTCGAGCTGTCGGCGGCGAACGCGCAGGAAAGCGAAGAGGCATACACGCTCTTCCACCCGGCGGAAGTCGAGCTGCAACAGACCGTAGGCGCAGTGCTCGAAGCGGTCGAGCGCTCCAACCCCGCGCGCGTCGTGTTCGATTCGCTCTCGGAGATGAGGCTTCTCGCGCGCGACCCGCTTCGCTTTCGCCGCCAGATCCTCGCGCTCAAGCAGTTTTTCGCCGGCCGCGCCTGCACGGTACTGGTTCTCGATGACCGGACAGGTCCCGAGGGCGATCTCCAACTGCAGAGTCTCGCCCATGGGGTGATCGCGCTCGAGCGGCTGGCGATGGAATACGGGGCCGAGCGGCGACGATTTCAGGTCAAGAAGCTGCGGGGCTCACGGTTCACCGGCGGATTTCACGACTTCCGCATCCAGACCGGCGGGCTCGAGGCGTACCCGCGCGTGCAGTACTCGCCTGCGGCAAACCTGCCGGCAGGTCCAGTCGTTTCGAGCGGGTCAACGGAGCTCGACCAACTGCTCGGCGGCGGCCTGGACCGCGGGACCAGCGTGCTCGTCACCGGGGCGGCGGGAACTGGCAAGTCGATTCTGTCGTTCCAGCTCGCGCGGTCGACGGTCATGCGCGGCGAGCACGCCGCGGTGTTCATGTTCGATGAGCGGATCGCCACGGCAAAGGCTCGCGCTGACGGGATATGGGCCGACGCCCGGGACGCGGAGCTGCGGGCGAAGATCGCGTTGCGTCAGGTGGACCCGACGGAAATGTCTCCCGGCGAGTTTGCGACCGCCGTCGTCGATGCGGTGGAGAAAGACGGGGCGTCGCTCGTCGTCATCGACTCGCTCAACGGTTACATGCAGGCAATGCCGAACGAGCGCCTCCTCGGCGTGCACGTCCACGAGCTGTTGAGCTATCTCGCGAGCCGCGGTGTCACGACGCTCCTGACGCTCGTGCAGCGCGGCGTCTTCGGCGCGCCGGTCGACGAGGCCGTCGAGGTCAGCTACCTCGCCGACACCGTGATCCTGCTCCGCTACTTCGAGCACGCGGGCGCCGTTAGGCAGGCGATCTCGGTCGTGAAGAAACGCACGGGGCCACACGAGCGCACGATCCGGGAATGTCGCGTCCAACGCGGAGGGCTCGTGGTTGGCGAACCGTTGGGCGCGTTCCGCGGCGTCCTGACGGGCGTTCCGGTCTACGAGGGCGATCGGTCACCGCTCATGGCGTCGCACAGCGATGGCTCCGACGTCGGCCGCTCGTGATCGAGCGCTCGTCGCTCGCGGCGGAGGAGGCGGAACGCGCGCCGGCCGTCCCGGTCGATCGGTTCGATGACGTCGCGGTGCTCGCGCCCAGCGGGAAGGACGCGTTCCTGGCCGAGCGCGTGCTCGCAAAGTGGCATGTGCGCGCCGTCGCGCACCCCACCGTGCGGGCGCTGTGCGACGCGATTCGCCGCGGGGTCGGCGTGGTGATGGTGGCCGAGGAGGCGCTCCGCACCGAGGCGGTGGCCCAGCTCGACGAGGCGTTAGGCGAGCAGCCGCCGTGGTCCGACGTGCCGATCGTCGTGCTCACGGTCGAGGGGGAGCTGTCGCGCAGACTGCCGCCCGGGGTCGAGACGCTCGCCTCGCGTGGGAATGTCATCATGCTCGAGCGGCCGGTGCGTGTCGCCACCCTCGTCACCGTGCTGCGGACGGCTCTGCGCGCCCGCCAGCGGCAGTACGACCTCCGCGACTATCTGGCCGAGCTCCAGGCCGCACGAGACGTCGCCAACCAGGCACGCGCCGTGGCGGAATCCGCGAATCGCGCGAAGAGCGAGTTCCTCGCCATCATGAGTCACGAGCTTCGCACGCCACTCAACGCGATCGGCGGGTATGCGGAGCTCATCGAGCTCGGTATCCGCGGCCCGGTCACACGCGAGCAGCTGAACGATCTCGAGCGCATTCAGCGCAGCCAGCAACATCTGCTGGGTCTCATCAACGGCGTTCTCAACTACGCTCGCCTCGAAAGCGGAAACCTGCGCTACGAGGTCACCGATGTGCCGGTCGACGACCTGCTCGCGACCTGCGAAGCGCTCGTCGCGCCACAGGCGCGCGTGAAGCGTCTCAAGCTCGTCGTGCGGCCATCCCCGGAATCGCTCACGATCCGCGCGGACGCCGAGAAGGTGCAGCAGATCGTGCTCAACCTGCTCACGAACTCGATCAAATTCACGGATGATGGTGGCCGCATCGAGATGATGTGTGAGCTGCTGGACGACGCGACGGTCGCGATACGTGTGACCGATACCGGGCGCGGCATTGCACCGGACAAGCTCGGGACGATCTTCGACCCGTTCGTGCAGGTGGACGTGCGCCTCACGCGGACGCACGAGGGAGTGGGGCTCGGCCTGGCGATCAGCCGTGACCTCGCGCGCGGGATGGGCGGGGACCTCGTCGTCGACAGCACGCTCGGCAAGGGGAGTGCGTTCACACTCCGGCTGCCGCGTTAGGCAACAGCCCGAGATTCACTTCCCGGCGACTCTTCTGCCGAAGCCGACCTCGCGGCTTTAATCAGCGAGGAGCCCGCCCGTCAGGACGGGCGGCAGGACAGAGGCTGGTCGAACCCGCGCGGCGTTCGTCAGGTCGAACTGTGGTGCGCGCGTCTTCCACCGCCGGGCACGAAGCAGCTCCGCGGCGAAGCCCCAGCGATACTCGAGGTGCGCGCCGCACAGGAGAGCGTAGTTCCGCCTCGTGCTCCAGATCTCGACGACGCGCCCGTCCACGAGCCGGTACCTGGCCGCGCACGGGTGAGAGATCACCGCGCGCCCTTCGCGCACTCCACTCCATCGGCCATGCGCGGTGACGGTCGCATCGCTCTCGACCACGAGCGCATCGAGCAGCACCGTTGGCGCGGAGACGCGCCCGCGCGTGCGGATGTACTGGATCCAGTTCGCCCAGACGTTGATGCCCTGGAACCGCCAGCCATCCACGTGCGCCACCACATCATGCGCCATGACCTCGGTCCCGGTCTCGATGGGAGCGTCCCCGCTCAGGATAGTCATGAGCCTCGAGACCGCCGCGCGATTGATTTCTGCCTCCGTCACCCAGCTCCTCCACGTTGAGGGATGAGCGTACGCGTCTACTCCAGGGCAGGCGGCGCCAGACAGCCATCTCCACCAACACGAGCAACCAGTGCATCGGATGGCGCACCTTTGCGCCGAAGATCATCTCATAATTCGCGCGACTTGTCCAGATCTCGGCGACGCGGCCGTCCGCTATCCGATACCTGGCCTGGTTGGGCTGCGGCGTCCGATTGTCCGATCGTGCCGTTCGCAGCCAACCGAAGGCGGTGATCGTGCCGTCCGGGTGGGCGACGAAGCGATCGACGTCCACCCTCAACTCGCCACCGGCTCGGGACCGAAGAAACTCCAGCCAGTCGAACCACACCTCGGTCCCATGCACGGTGAAGCGATCCATGTGGGAGATCAGGCCGGGTGCGAGCAGGTGCGCGGCGTCCGCCATGGGTGCATCAGCGCTGATCACGTCGAGCAGGCGCGTGATGAGCGCCTCGTCGGCCGACAGGGTCACTGCGGCCTTGGTCCCTACTGGTCCCGCCGCGCTGTGCCGCGCGCCCGCCAGTCGATGGGCACAACGGAGCAGTACTCGCGAATGGCGCCGGGTTGCTTGAAGATCCACTCCACTGCCGGAGAGGCCATCATAGCCAGCCGGTTGTCACGCATGCGGGTCGAGTCGGCCAGGCGAACCAGATTGGTGACGACGAACTGGTCCGAGAAACGGTGGATGGACTCCGGCTGGTATGCCTCACGCGGGGAGAGCGCGAAGAAATCGAAGGTATCGTGGATCGGGAGGACCTGTTTCATGTAACGGTCGTACTCCGCGCCCCACCGCTGTGGGTCCTGGAGGAGCTTCGGGGCGAGCAGCGCCGCGGCCAGCGCTGTCCCCACGCCCGCTCCGGACATCCACCACACCTGGCAGTAGCTGGGACCCGCCAGCAGCCAGTTCGCGCCCGACGCGCGATCGTAGGAGAAGTACTGGTGTCGCAGCGCCTTCAGCTCGGCAGGATCCACATAACGTCGGCGGTAGTCGACACCGTAGCGCGCAAAGGCGGCCGCGATGCGTTCCAGCAGGGCTTCGTCGTCCAGTGTGGTTTCGGTCGCAGTCGTACTCACCCCGACCGAGATGTAGCTGCCGAGCGGGATGCACCAGCCAATAGCGTCCACGCCATCGCTCTCCGGAAAGAGGCGCACGATGGCAGTCGTGAGCTCCCACGCTTCCACGTTGCGCGGAGCGCCAGGCTCGAGATGGTAGTGGGTATACGCGACGCGCTGCGGCTCTCCCATGGTGCGATGCTCGAGCTTCGCCGCTTTTCCCAGCAGCCGTCCGTGATTCGTGGCATCGAAGACGTACGACGGGCGAACGGCCGCGCCGTCCGCGAGATGAACGCACGTGAAGCTGTCGCTCGGCGCATCGAACTCCACCTCGGCGACCGCCGCCTCCACCACGGTGCAGTGCTTGCTGCCCGCCACGAGCTCCCAGAGCGCCGCGTCGAATCCGATGCGGTCCACCTGCAGGAACTCCGTGGCAGGCGTGTAGCCGAGCGTCCGAAAGATCGCGCGGGAGACAAGGCGCCGGGACACTTCGAAGTCGCACACCACCTCGTAATCACCGAGGTAGCCGAGCACCTCCCGCTTGGGGAAGAAGAACCGGGAAAGCTGCGGGAACATCTCCCAGAGCAGGAGCGTCCCCTCGAGGTTCATGGATTCGCCGAGGCGTGGTGACATCTCCGGTCGAGTGCCGATCAGCACGTGATCGACGGACGCGCGCGAAAGACAGTGGCTGATCGACAGGCCGGTGAGACCTGACCCGATCACCACCGGGACTCGCGCATGCTCGGCGACTGAGTGTGGCATTTCCGGCCCTGGCTGGGTTTCGCGCTCTGCAAGCCCGGAACCTAGCGACGGTCGCCGTTCATCGACACTCTCACGTGCGTCCCGGTCCCGTCACCGAGCGACGCACCGATGATCCGGGTTCCGAGCGCCGCTGGCCATTGACGCCGCGCCCGTGTCTGACATAGACTGTCTATGTCAGACCAACTCCATGAGCGCTCCATGAGCGACCCCATCCCACCCGGCACGCTGGACATGCTGATCCTCCAGACGCTCGCCCGTCTCGAGGAGCTGCATGGGTTCGAGATCGCCGACGCCATACAGCGGACCTCGGCCGGTGTGCTCCAGGTCGAAGAAGGGTCGCTCTATCCGGCCCTGCAGCGAATGCTCATGAAGGGCTGGCTCTCGGCGGAATGGGGGAAAACGCGCGACAATCGTCGCGCGCGCTATTACCGCCTAACGGCGGCCGGACGCAAACAGCTGACCCGGGAGCGGGAGTCGTACCAGCGCGTCACGTTCGCCATCGCCCGGATCCTTCAGCTCGCACCCGAATGACGACGGCTCGCGGTCTCCTTCACCGACTTCTGTATTTCATTCGGCGGGATCAATACCTGTCCGAGCTCGAGGAAGAGATGCGTCTCCACGCCGAGCTCCGTGCCGCGGCACTGCACGGCGCCGGCATGAGCGCGGACGAAGCGAGGGCCGAAGCGCGAAAGCGGTTCGGGAACGCGACCGTCATCGCGGAAACGAGTCGCGACACATGGGGACTCGGCACACTCGATCAGCTGTTGCAGGACATCCGATTCGCCGCGCGCCGACTGCGTGCGCGTCCCGGGTTCAGCGTTCCCATAGTGGCGGTGCTCGCGCTCGGTATCGGCGCGACGACCGCTGTCTTCAGCGCCGTCGACGCCGCGATGCTGCGATCGCTTCCGTTCCCGCGCGAGCACGAGCTCGTGGCTCTGCCGATGGTCACCGTGCCATTCGAGCCCGAGCTTGGAGAGCGAAGCCTCGGGCGTCAGCTCGACATATCCGATGTGGCCGAGATGACAGGTGTCTTCTCGGGCTCGGCGTCGTACGCGTCCGGAGGGCTCAACCTCTCGGATCCCGATCGTCCACTGCGGGTGAAAGCTGGCGTCGTCACGGCGGCCTTCTTTACAACGTTAGGCGTCACGCCCTTGAGGGGCCGGACGTTCACCGCCGAGGAGGGCAAGCCGCGCGGTCCCCGAGCGACCATTCTCTCGTACGGGCTCTGGCAACGCCACTTCGGTGGCGCGCCAATGCTGGGGAAGTCCATCACGCTGCACGGGCGGCCGTACACCGTCGTCGGCATCATGCGACCGGAGTTTGGTTTTCCCGACGAGTGCGATCTGTGGGTTGCGATGCCCGTACCAACGACATTCTCGACGTTCGAGCCGTTCCGCGGGTATCTGCCGTCACACGCCATTGCGAGAATCCGGCCTGGCGTATCGACCGAATCGGCGGCCGCGCAAGTGCTCGCGCGGTGGCAGCAGGTCGCCGAGCCGGCGCGCGGTCAGCGTCGCGACGACCTGAATGGGGACATCCGCGAGGTGCGGCGCACGGGCGCCGCCGTGCCACTCCATCGCGAGCTGCTCGGCGATCGACGGCGAGCGTTGCTTGTCCTGCTCGGGACGACGGCGCTGCTCATGATCATCGCCTGTGCCAACGTCGCGAACCTGCTGCTCTCCGACGGTGCCGTTAGGCGGCGCGAGATCGCGCTGCGAGAAGTCCTCGGCGCAACGCGGCCGCGTATCGTGCGCCAGCTTCTGGCGGAGAGCGTGCTGCTGGCGGTTTCCAGCGCGGGTCTCGGTCTCGTGCTCGCGCCAGTCGCGTTGCGGGTGGTCCGGGCGATGATGCCACAAAGCCTGGCGGCGATTGCGCCCGTGCAGCTCGACCTGCGCGTGCTCGTCTTTACCGCCGCATTGGCGATCGCGACGAGCATCCTGTTCGGCCTCTGGCCAGCAATTGGCGCAACTCGCGGCGGCGACGCGACCATGATGATCAAGTCCGGTGGAGGGCACGGGTCGACTACCGGGCTGGGGAAGGCGCGCCGTGGGCTCGTGGTCGTTGAGGTCGCGCTCACGGCAATGCTGCTCATCGCGGCGGGCCTCATGCTGCGGAGCTTCCAGCGTCTCATGGCCGAGAAGATCGGCATGAACCCGAACCAGGTAGCGACGCTCGAGACGAGTTTCCCGAGCAGCATTCCGGGCGCCGAGCAGCGTCGGATCATCGACGGGGTCGTCGATCGATTATCCCGACAGCCAGGAGTCATTGCGGCTGGCGCGGTGAACGATCTCCCATTGCGTGGCGGAGGAGGGATCTCGGTGGCGATCGAGATCCCCGGCGCACCGCCGCTCGACCACGGCGAGCCGCGTTTCGCGAGATTCCTGTTCGCGAGCGGTGGCTACTTCGATGCGTTAGGCATCGCGAAGCTCCGAGGCCGAACGTTCTCGCCGCGTGACGCAACCGGACCACCGGTGGCCGTCATCAGTGCCGCGATGGCCGAGCAGTTCTGGCCGGGCATGGACCCGCTGGGGCGGTACTTCACGTTTCGGCCCGACACGACACACATCACGGTCATCGGCGTGGTCGCCGACGTGAGGGAATCGGCGCTGGATACGCCGCCCTGGCCACAGATGTACCGACCGATCGACGTCGGCCCACTCAACGTGGCGATCGTCGTTCGTGGTACGTTGCCGGCGCGCGCGCTCATGGCACGCCTCACCGACGCGATGCACGACATCGCACCGAGTCAGCCGGTGTACAACGTTCGCATGATGGAGCAGGTGATCGGTGCATCGGTGTTGCCGCGCCGAACCAACACGACGCTGATTGCCCTGTTCGCCGGGCTGGCGTTGATTCTGTCGGCACTCGGCGTGTACGCGGTGGTGGCGTACGCGGTCGCTTCCCGCGCTCGTGAGCTCGGGATTCGCGCGGCGCTCGGCGCCACGGGCGCCGATCTCTTGGCGCTCGTCTCGCGTGAGATGGTCGCCGTGGTTGCACTCGGCATCATGGCCGGCCTCGCCGGCGCCTGGGCGTTCAGCCGAGTGCTGTCGTCGCTTCTCTATGACGTGGACCCGCGCGATCCGGCGACGTTCATTGTCGTGCCGTTGTTGCTATTGCTGCCGGCCGTCGTTGCGACGCTGATCCCGGCGCTGCGAGCGGCGCGTGTGGATCCGACCCAGGTGATGCGAGCGGACTGAGAGATGACGGCGCGTCGGCTCACGGCACTGGCCCGTCCTTTCTGAATGACCCACTCGGCCACGACGACGTTGATCACCCATCCCGCAGCCATCAACACCGCTCTGGTCGGCTCGTCAGGCGTTCCGACGAACATGAAATAGGGAAGGTGCGTCAGCACCTGCGTACCCGCGCCCATGCCGATCGCGTACGCGCGGATCATCCAATCGCCATGGGCGTTGAAGTCGCGGCGTCGAATCGCGTGGAGCCCGAGCACCATCGACACCAACATCGCCGTCCCGAATACCAGGCGGAGCACGTAGAGCGCCTCGCCGTCGCCTTCGGGCCATGGATAGAAGTGAGCCATCCACAGGCCCGTCAGGGCGGTCACGAGTCCGGCTACTCCGAGCACCCGCCCCGCGACGCGGTGCCAAACGCGACGGCGACGCCGAAACGACGACGAGAACTGGAACGCTCCGAGCATACTGTAGGGGATGACGCTCAGGATGTGCAGCACGACCGGGAGCGGCATCGCGAAGAACCGCGCGTTGTCCGGAGTAATCGGGCCGCCGCGACCCAACTGACCGAGCCTCGCCGTGCCGGCGATGGCCGGCACGAGGCTCAGCATGATCAGCCCAACCGGAACGAGCCAGTCGGATCGGCGGGAAGTCGTCGTCGCCTTCATGGTCTAGCGCCGGACGAAACGGAGGCCGCCCATCAGGACCACGTCGTTGCCGCTGCGGGCAGCGCCTTCGCCACCGAGTGGCTTGAAGCCGGTCAGGTAGTCGCGCGCTTCGAGACGCAGGCGAATGCGGCCGACTCCGAGCTCCCCACCGACGCTGCCGTAGCCAGCTACGTTGTACGTTGCCGGGGCCGAGAGGCTGCGATAGTTGTAGCTACGGCCACCCATGCCGACCCCGGCGAAAGGGCTCAAGCTGATCGCGTTTCCGCCGATCGACTTCGGGGCGCGGACTTCGGCGCCCACGTCGTAGGTGAAGGCGTCCAGCTTGGGGTCATTCACGGTGGCGATGTCGCGAGTGCGTGCCCAACCCAGCGAGGCCGTCACGGCGAGCGCCGGGCGAACGACGTACGAGATCTGAGCGGCGGTGAGCTTGCCCTGGGCGACCCGGGCGCGCTGCGCACCGGTCGGAACGACGACGCCGCTGGAAACGAGGAGCTCCCAACCCGGCTTGTGCTCCGGCGCGGTCTGCGATTCGGTGGTGTTCTGAGCGGAGAGGGTGGGCCCAATCGCGAGCGTAGACCCAACGGCGACGGATAGAATCAGTGAGCGCATGGTCATCGGTCTCGGTAGTTGGTCAGTGTCGTGTTCCCGACGCTGGCCAATCTGCCGGAGCCGATCCCCCGTCGCCTCGACCGAAGGGTGTAGATGAGGGGGTGTAGTTTGGGGGATGAGGGATGAGGGATGAGGGTAGAAAGCGGGAACCCTCGGGATGCATCTCGCGCTGAACAGAGCATCCCGAGGGTGTCCTCATCCCGCATCCCTCATCCCCCATCCCTCATCCAAGCAGCTTCAGCTCCTTCGCCCGGACGAGCGCCTCGGTACGGTGACTCGCGCCCAGCTTTCCGTACGCGTTCGCGATGTGACGTTTGACGGTCGCGGCACTGATCGACAGAAGATCGGCGATCTCCTGGTTCCTCATTCCGGCCGCGATCAGACGCACGATCTCGAGCTCGCGGGTTGTCAGCGACTGGATGGAGTTTGCTGCAACCCGGTTGGTCTCAGTCGCGTTCGGCTTGGAGTCCTCAAACGCCGCCAGAACGCGCCGAGTGTACTCGCCGGCCAGCCCACGAGCCGTCGCGTGCCGGAGGAGATCGCGCATGCGACTCCCCTCGTCCACGAAGACCCGGAGGTACCCCTCGGGCTCGGCCAGCTCCAACGCGCGGGTCAGAGGATCGAGGCCGCGACGGATGTTGCCCAATGCCTGCTGGGCAAGCGACTGGAGCACGAGGATCTCGATCACGCTTCCCATCCTCCCGCCCTGTTCCGCGGCGGTGGTCAGCCGATCGAGCAGCTGCACGGCGTCGTGCATGTCGCGTTCGTCCCCGCCGGCCTGATGCCGAGCGATGAGTACTCTGGCCAGCGTGATGTGCTCGAACTCGCGCAGGTAGCTGAGATCGTCGCTCGCGGATAAGCTCTCGACGCGGACCCACTCCATGGCTTCGGCGAGCCTGCGCTGCATGACCCAGATGCGAGCCTTCATCGCCGCTATGGGTCGCACGCGAGGGATGGGGCTCCTCAAGTCGTGGCTCTCGGCCTCATCGAGCAGCTCGAGCGCGCCTGGCAGATCTCCACGAGCTTCCAGGACGCGAGCCATGGCCGTGCACCACCGCTGCCTGTTGCCCCTGTGCGCGGCACGTCCCGCCAACTCCGTGATCGTCTCGAGGAATCCCGCGGCGACATCAATCTCGCCCCATTCCCGATGGACCTCGCTGAGGCCCAGGTACAGCTCGTCCGTTTCGGGCGGCGTCGAGTGGGCCTCCTCGGCCACGAGCTGCAAGCCTTGCTCGTAAATGCTCGCGGCCTCGCGCAGCCGTCCCTGCGCGACTCTCAGATCGCCAAGCACGAAAGTGCCACGGATGGCGTCGAGCGCATGCCCGCTCATCCGCATGGTCGCGAGTGAGTCGGTGAAGGTCCGGTGGGCCGCCTCGAGATCGCCGCGCGCCCAGTACGCGAGTGCCAGGAGTGCGATGCCGGTGGAGCGCGCGGCATGGTCGCCTTCCGGCACGAGCTCGAGCGCGCGCCTCGCGTGCTCGACGGTCCCGGGAACGCCGCCGAGTGCCTGTGCGAGGTACACGCGGGCGGCAGCGAGCTCCGTGGGCAGCGACCGAAACCGTTCCTGGTCGGTGACAATCATTGGGGAAGCAATCGGCCGGCCGCTCGTGTCGGCGGCGTCGTCCAGCCAGCCTTCGACATCCCGTAGCCGAGGCTCCGCCGCCTCCAGCTCGCCGCTGTTCAGCAAGGCCCAGGCGTAGCCCAGGCTGAGCACGGGCCTAACGCGAACCACGGCGTCGGGCAGGGCCTTCACCCGGCGAAGCCAGAGGCTGGACCGATAGCTGCGGTCGCGTTCGGGCCACGTCATCTCGAGCAGGTCCGCGGCGCGCTCGAGATCATCGGCGGCGAGCGCGTGTTGCACGGCATCGCTGGAGGAGCCGCGTTCGCTGTACCACGCGCTCGCCCGCCGATGATACGTGCGCGCTCGCTCGGGGTCTTCTCTCACCGACTGCGCCTGGAGCACATCGGCGAAGAGGTGATGGTAGCGGTACCACTCGCGGCGATCATCCAGCGCGACGACGAACAGGTTCCTCCGTTCCAGACTCTCGAGCAGCGCCTGGGAACCGGGTTCACCCATGACGGCGTCGCACAGCGGGCCGCTCAGCCGGTCGAGAATCGCGGTGCCTAACAGAAAGCGCCGGATGCGCTCCGACTCCGCCTGCAACACTTCCTCGACCAGGTAGTCCGCGACATAGCGGCTGTCGCCGGTGAACGCATCGACGAACTCGCGAACGTCGTCGCGTCCCTTCATTGAAAGCGCCGCGAGTTTGAGACCTGTGATCCAGCCCTCGGTGCGCCGCTCCAGCTTTGCCGTGTCCGTCGCTGACAGGTCGAGCGCCATCACCTGATTGAGAAAGGCGGCTGCTTCGTCCGGCGTGAAACGCAGCTCGGCGACTCGCACTTCGGCCAACTCGCCGCGTGCCCGCAGTCGAGCGAGCGGCAGGGGTGCTGGTGGGTCGGATCGACTGGCGATCACCACGTGCATCCGCGGCGGCAGATGATCGAGAAGAAACGTCAGCGACTCGTGGACGGGCGCGGCATCGATGACGTGGTAGTCGTCGAGCACGAGTACGACGTCGGAGTCGATCGCGGTGAGGTCGTTGATCAATTCCGTCAGGACTGACTCCGCGCGCGGCGGCTCGGGCGATTGCAGCAGTGAGATCGCGCGCGGCCCGACGGTGGGATGAATCTTCTGGATTGCTCGGGTGACGTACGACCAGAACACTGAAGGCTCGTTCTCCGTCGGGTCGAGTGACACCCACGCGATGGAGTTTCGTGTGGCGGCATCGCTGGCAATCCATTCGGCGAGCAGTGTGGTCTTGCCGAACCCCGCTGGTCCGACGATGAGCGTGAGCTTGCGATCCGCTGCTGGATGGAGACGCTCGACCAGTCTCGGTCGCGCGACGAGGCTGGAGCGCGACTTGGGGACATAGAGTTTGGTCTCCAGCAGCGAGATGGCGGGGCTGTCGTTGCCCACGGCCGTCGACGGCGCGCCTGAGGAATCCATCATCGCGGAAGGCTGCAGGTGCGCGCGCGGCATCGCCAGAGGTGTGGCGCCGCAGACTGTTGACCAGAGATCCCGGCTCGTTGCGCTTCCACGGGACCTTGTCTGAGGAGCGATCCGGCTGATTCGCCCAGCCCTGAGGCACCGACCCTTTCTTCGTAGATGCCGGACTGGTCGATGCCGGACCCGAGAGGGCCGGCCCCACAGACGAAGCGCCTCACGACGCTATGGTCACGCACAGCATGGAGCAGGCGGTCCGCTTCGGCGATCGGACGATCACGATGCACCGCGGGATGGTCATCGCGACAATAGCGACGCGCCGATCGCGCTGAATCTGGCTTGAAAAAGCGAGGGACCGCAGAATGCTCGAGAACCGCGCTTCGCGCCGCCGCAGAAGGCCGCAGAAAACTGCTCGGCATCTCTGACCCCGCCCGCAACGAGG
>DASUGD010000246.1:0-18715 GCA_036274195.1 Gemmatimonadaceae bacterium
AACCCTCGGGATGCTCTTCTCACCAGAAGAAGCCTCCCGAGGGTTTCCCGTTTCCCGTTTCCCGTTTCCCGTTTCCCGTTTCCCGCAAATGGCACCAAGTCTGCCCTCGCTACCCGTCGTGAATGATCCCTATGACGTTGCGATAGTCGGAGGCGGTCCGGCGGGGCTCACCGCCGCGCTCTGGCTTGGTCGCTATCTGCACCGTGTCGTGGTCATCGATTCCGGCGACCCGCGAAATTGGGAGACGCGCGGCGTGAACGGGTTTCCCGGTCACCCGGGGATCACGCCGGCAGAGCTCCGCGGCAAGACCCGCGACGAGTGTCGCGAGTACGGTGTCGAGCTCATCGATGGCTTCGTCGTTCGCGTCAGGCAGGCCGACGTTGGCTTCGAGCTGCAGTTCGACCCGATGCACGGCACGAAGGCGCGCTACGACCACCGAGGTTCCGGCGCTCCGCGCGCGCCATGGGACAACTCACCTCGCGCGGAGACACGTACGCTGCGCGCAGCTCGACTGCTGCTCGCGTTCGGGCTGCGCGACGAGTGGCCGAAAGTACCCGGGCTGCAGCAGGTGTACGGCAGCGCGGCGCACGTGTGCCCCGACTGCGACGGGTACGAGACACGCGGCAAGAAGGTGGTCGTGCTGGCGTCCGGCAGAAAAGCCGCGGGCATGGCGCTGAGTCTGACGACGTGGACCAACGACATCGTGATCTGCACGAACGGCCGAGAGCCGGACCTCGATGCGGATCAGTGCGAGAAGCTCGACGCGCTGAACATCCCCGTCCTGTCCGCGCGCATCGAGCGGGTCGTGCCGCAGGGAGACTGGATCTACTCCCTCGAGCTCGAGGGTGGCATGCACCTGGACTGCGACCACCTCTTCTTCGCCCTGTCGCAGCGGCCCGCCGATGACCTCGGTGCGCAGCTCGGCTGCGAGCGCGATGACGACGGGCAGATCATTGTCGATGAGCACCACCACACGTCGGTGGTGAACGTGTGGGCCGCCGGGGACATCACGCCCGGGCCGCAGCTCGCCATCGTGGCGTCGGCGGAGGGCGCGGTGGCGGCCCTCTCGATCCACAAGAGTCTCGTGCCTAACGAGCGGACGCTGAGCCCCCCGAACGCTACCAGCGTAGAGTCAGGGACTGCTCCTTCTTCTTTCGGATGATGCGGAGCGGTAGCTCCGCTCCATCTGCCGTCTCGATCGCGCGGCGGATCGACAACGGCGACTCCACCGCGATTCGGCCGGCCGAGACGATGACATCGCCGCCCTTGAGGCCCGAGTTGTAGGCGGGCGATCCGCGCGCGACGTCGAGCACCAGGACACCGCTCTTGACGCCGAACGTCTCGCGGAGATCGGCGTTCGTGCGCACGATCGTCGCCCCGGCGATGACCATCGGCGACGGCGTTCCAGAGAAGACGAATACGTTGCGCTGATCCGGCGCAGCCGGGTCGAACGCTCTGGGAGCGAGCATCGCGTCCGGCACGAGTGGCGATGGAGGGGTCACCGTCGCGATCCCGTTCGCCCCGACTACGACCGGCGTCGGCGGTTCCGGCGCGCGCGGAGCGACTCGCGATCGCGCGCCTGGCGCCGCGGGCACCGCGGGTGCAAGCGGCGCGCGAACGATCGCACCGCTGAACGGCAGCCGCCCGATCGAAATCGGATCCCCGAACGCCGCCATGATACGCGCGTCGAGGAACGGACACCCGCTGTCCAGCGACGGCGGCCGCTGCTTGATGACGAGCAGCAGATCACGCGTGTCCCCGTCGCGCCTAACGCGGAGCGGCAGGCGGGTCCCCGGGCGCAGCAGCTGCGTGAACACGATGTCGCGGCCAACCACCGACTGCCCATCGATGAGCAGGATCTCGTCGCCCTTCGTCACCCCCGCACGCTCGGCCGGCGAGCCCGGCTCGACGGTCTCCACGGTCGGGTTCTCAGCAAAGCGGAACACCTCGCCGCCCGACGCGCCGGCATCGGCGCTCATCGTCGCCGAGAACGTGATGCCCATGTAACCCTGGGGCTTCGAGCCCCGATCGCACAGCGAGGCGAGCTGCGTGCGAAGCATCTGTGACCGCTGAGCTGCCTGTTCGACCTGCTCGCGCAGCTGACGCACGACCGCCTCCACCTGCGACCGATTCGCTTCCGTCGCCTGGCCAGACCGCAGTGCGTCGAGCGCCTGGCTCGCGCGCGCCTGGAACTGCGTCGTCATGAGGAGCTGTGCCGCAATGCTCTCGATGTCGCCCTCGAAACCCGCCCGCAGCCGCAGCGAGTCCCGCATCTGCGCGAGACGAGCTTCCGCCGATGCACGTCCCTCCGCGGTCGCGCAGTCGCGACATCGCGGCTTGTCGGGCTGTTGCCCGACGGCCACCGTCGCGGACGAAACCGTCAGGATGAGGAACGTGAGTGATCGCATACGCGGAGCCGAGTACCTGCTATCCATCGTCTGAAGATTCACGTGGCTGAGCCACATCGGGGTTCGTATGAAGGCACGGGCTAGAAGCGCGTGAGCCGGGTGCCGGGCGGCAGCACGCTCCCGAGCTGTCGCAGCGTGACCTCGCGCGCGCCGAGCGTCGAGAGGTAGTACTGGTTGAGCACGGGGTCCGCGGGCGCCACTGACAGTGCCTGACGCGACGTCTCGGCCATCTCGTCGAGCGCGGCCAGACGCGTACGGAACACCTCGCCCGCGTCGGGCGACTGGACCGTCGAATCGTGCGCGGCGATGAACGCCACGGCTCTATCGTAGTTGCGCTGTGACGTCTCCAGTGTGGCGAGTGCGTCCTCGACGCTGCTGAACGGCGAGCTCTGGTCGCCGAATACATTCGGAATGACCTGTTTGGCCGAACCGTTGAAGATCCGGGTGGCCATTGCCGTCATCTCCTTGCTCGATGGCGCGGCACTCGCGCCGGCGCTCATCCTGCCTAACGCGCCAAACCCTGCCGCGAACACGAGTCCGGCCGCCACGCGGAAGCCGACGAGCCACGCACCGCGGTGCCGTCGTGGGCGTGCGATGGAGGCGACGCCGGTCTCGACGGTGGTGCGGGCTGCGTAGTCGTCGGCGATGATGCCTTGCTCACGGAGCTTCGCCGCCAGCGTGGACCACTCGGTGAGCGGAGGGGCGATGCGGTCGCGCTCGTCCGACGCCATGGACAACAGGCGCCGGTGTGCGCTCCGCTCCGCGGCGCAGTTCGCGCACACGGCCAGATGCTCGGCTTCTGCGACGGTGGGCTCGCCGTCGGCCAGCTCGGCGAGACGCTCAGAAGACAGGTGCGACATTCTCGGGATCCGTGTCCGGCGTGAGTCCATCCACCACGTGCGCAAGCAGCCGGCGAAGCTTTGCGCGCGCCTTGAACAGCTGGGATTTCGATCCGCCCGGGGTGATGCCAAGCTCGCGGGCAATCTCCTCGTGCGTGTAGCCTTCGACGTCGTGCATCATGAATACGGTCCTGGCCCCGGGCGATAACCGGTTTGCTGCTTCCTCGATGCTTGCGGCGAGCAGGGCGCGCTCGCTGTCGTGTTCCACCGCGACGGTGTCGTCCTCGATGTCGGCCTCGGACTTCGCGATTCGGCGCGTGCGCCTGAGCGCATTGAGCGTGCGGTTGACCGCGATGCGGTGCGCCCACGTGCCGAACTGCGACTCGCCGCGATACGACGGGAGCGCCCTGAAGATCTGAATCCACACTTCCTGCGCGATGTCCGCGGCGAGGTCGGGGTCGCCGACCAGACGCCGGATGACGGCGTCGATGTGCGGGGAGTGCTGCGACCACAAGGTCTGCAGCGCCCGCTCATCGCCTTCGATGGCGCGCTGAATGAGGACTTGATCCATTCCCATGGGACTCTGCTACTTCGTCACCGCTTGCGTTCCAGTGGTTTCCTTGGCTGCTCGCTGGTAGCCGACGGCTGGGTGCTACTGCCGCTTGCTACGGGCTGCTACCAGTAGCCCAACGAGCCTCACCCGCCGGAGCTCGCCGGACTCATCCGTGCAACCGAAGCACGCTGAATGACTTGTGATGCAGATCACAAAACAGGCGCTCTCTGCTGTGACGGGACGGACCATCACTCGTCTTGACAGAAGAGGTCACAGGAATAACAGTAGGCCGTGTAAGTCGCGTCGTCTACGGAACTTCGCAGCGGCGTCGATAGTATGTGAGTCGTGAAGCGGCGGTGCGGACTCGCTCGAGTCCGACAAACCCGTGCATCACGCTCTTTGTCATTCACCACCGGGCGCCGGCGTGCGAGAAAGCCGTCGCCAACAAGCCGCAGCTCGGAGTACCCGTGGTCCATCTGCTCCTCGGCGCATACATCGCGCTGGCCGCGTCCGACGGTTTGCCGGTCAACACGCCAAAGTCGGTGGGCATGTCCGCCGCCCGGCTGGCGTCGATAGATCGCATCGTCGCGCGCGGTATCAAGGCAGGAGGATATCCGGGCGCCTCGGTGGTGATTGGCCGGAACGGATACGCGGTCTACGAGCGCGGGTTCGGCAAGCTCGGGTGGACGACGAACAGCCCACGCGTCAGCGCCGAGCGCTCCATCTACGATCTCGCGTCGCTCACGAAGGTGGTGGGGACGACGACCGCGGCGATGGTCCTGTACGACCAGGGTCGCCTCGACCTCAACGCGCCTGTCTCCACCTACCTCCCGGCATTCTCGGGCGGTTGGAAGGATTCCGTGACGGTCCGGCACCTGCTCACGCACCGGTCCGGCCTTCCGTCGGGCAGAGATCTCTGGCGCATCGCCCGCACGCCGGACGAAGCGCGGGCTGCCGTGCTCTCGACGAACCTCGAGTGCAAGCCGGGCCAGTGCTACATCTATTCCGACCTCGGCGCCGACGTCCTCGGCTTCGTGATCGAGGCCGTCTCCGGCGAGTCGCTCGACGTCTTCCTGCACGACAAGGTGTTCGAGCCGCTCGGCATGAACGACACGTTCTTCCGCCCGAACGACTCACTGACGTACCGGATCGCGCCAACCGAGATCGCCCCGCCCCGCGGCTATCCGCTCCGGGGTGAGGTGCATGACGAGAACGCGTATGCGTTAGGCGGCGTGGCCGGCCACGCGGGACTGTTCAGCACCGCGGCCGACCTGTCCATCTTCGCGCAGATGATGCTGAACGGCGGATCGTACAACGGCGTCCGGATCCTCAGCGATACCACGGTCGCCCTGTTCACGCGCCGTGCTGCGGGCACCCGCGCGCTCGGCTGGGACACGGCTGACGGCGACGGCGGCTCCGGGAAGTTCCTCAATTCCCGCGCCTACGGCCACACGGGTTACACGGGCACATCGATCTGGATCGACCCGGAGCGGCAGATGTTCGTGCTGCTCCTCACGAACCGCGTTCACGCAGCGCGAGCGCGCCGGCCCGCCAAGGTGATCTCGGACGTGCGTGCCGACCTCGCAGACGCTGCGGTTGCGTCCGTCGTCGATAACCCGGACAACGTCATCGCGATGCCGCGCACGTTCCGCGCGGACAAGGCGGCCGGCTGGAACCGTCCGGTTCGCACGGCGCGCAAGTCCCGGAGCCACAGCGGAAAGGCGGTCGCCTCCAAGAAGCCGAGCTCGAAGTCGACGGCAAAGAAGAGCACGAGCTCCGCGGGCAAGGGATCCGTAAAACCGTCCGCGTCGAAGAGCTCCTCGTCCAAGGCCAAGCGCTCGGCCTGACGCGCGCCGTCACGGCGCGCTCGTTCGGCTACCGGAAGCCCCGCTCGCGGTCGATCTTTCGGCGACGAGAGACGGAGTGATGGATGGCCGAGCCCAGCAACTCGACGAATACGCCTGACGACACGCTGCAGGCCAGCGCGCCGGAGAGCAGTGCCCACGAGGCGGCGACCGCGGACGCCGGTGCGGAGGAGCTCACCGAAGATCAGGTCAAGCTCGCTCTTCGGCGCGTGAAGGATCCAGAGCTGAACCTGAACATTCTCGACCTCGGGCTGGTCTACGCGATTCGCGTGGACGGCAACGCGGTGTCGGTGGACATGACGTTGACGTCGCCGGGGTGCCCGTCGGGCCCGGAGATCATGACCGAAGCCGAGCGACACCTCAGGGCGATTCCGGGCGTCGGCGACGTCGCGGTGAATCTCGTGTGGTCGCCGTTCTGGAGCCCGGAGCGCATTGAGCCGAGAGTACGCGCTTATCTCGGATTCTGAGCGCCTTCGGCGACTGGTAACTGGTAACTGGTTGCTCGCAGTTGAACACCCTCGGGATGCCCCTCAAACCGGTGGGCTAACCAGTAACCAATTCCAGTAACCTGTAACCTATTCCAGTAACCTGTAACCTGTTCTGTTGCGCCCTTTCAGGGGTGGATTCGCGTTTCCAGAGATTCCATTCCGGTCCGTCCGATCGCGGTCACCACGATGAGGTCAGGACGCGCCGACGCGTCGCTCGCGGCGAAGGAGTGCTCGCGAACCGAGCCCGGGACAACGCTCGTGGTCCACGTGCCCCCGAAGCGCGCCCGCACCACCCAGAGCCTAACGGGCGTCGAGCCGACCGGTGCGATCGTGACCGTCGTGCGCCCGGAGAGCGAATCCACCTGGGCCTGCGCCCGTGGCGCGCTTGGCGCGCGCTCGCCGAGCCACGGCGACGCGGGCACGAGCGCCGGCGCCGCGTAGGGACCGGCGACGAGCCGGTCTCCCAGACTGTCGCGGTTCTGCATGAAGACGGTCATGCTGAAATGCAGGTTGCCGCTCGCGCCGGAATCGGCACGCGTTAGGCGCACCTGCTCGAGCAGCTCCGACGCGGGCCAGTTCGCCCCCTCGCCCATGACGCGGCTCGTGTAGTTGCCCGCCCAGAGGTGTCGGCCGAACGCATTCTGCTCGCCCCACCATCGCAGCAGCTCGTCGTACCGCTGCTGCGGGGCGCTCGAGCGCCAGTAGAGCTGTGGCGTGAAATAGTCGGCCCAGCCACGCTGCAGCCACTTTCGCGAATCCGCGTACAGTTCCGTGTACGCGTCCAGCCCGCGCACCGACGTGGGGTTGCCAGGCCGCCAGATGCCGAACGGACTGATGCCGAACTTCACCCACGGCTTCTCCTCCTTCACCGTCTTGTACAGCTGCTCGATGAGGAGGTCGACGTTCTGACGCCGCCAATCGTCGCGGGCGAGCTTTCCGCCCTTTCGGCGATAGGCGCGCCAGGTACGGTCGTCGGGAAACGGGATCTCTCGGCCACGACGCGTGTGCTCGCGGTACGGGTAGAAGTAGTCGTCGATGTGGATCCCGTCGATGTCGTAGCGCCTAACGATGTCGCGCACGACCCCGACCGTATAGGCGCGTACTTCGGCGCTTCCCGGGTCGAGCCACAGATAGGGGCCGTACTTGACCACGAGGTCCGGGCGCCGGCGAGCGATGTGACTCGCGGCGATCGGCGACTTGTCCGCCGGAAAGTGCGCACGGTATGGATTGATCCACGCGTGCAGCTCGAGCCCGCGGGCGTGTGCCTCCTCGACGGCGAAGGCGAGTGGGTCGTAAAACGGCACCGGCGCCCTGCCCATCGCCCCGGTGAGAAACGCCGACCAGGGTTCCTTCTTGGATGCGTAGAGGGCGTCGGCCGACGGGCGCACCTGCAGCACGACGGCGTTCAGGTTGAGCGCCGCCGCGCGATCGAGAATCGCTATCAGCTCCGCCTTCTGCTGCGCTACCGGCAGGCCGGGACGGGACGGCCAATCCATATTGGCGACCGACGCCACCCACACGCCGCGGAATTCGCGCGTAACGGGCGGTGCGATCGCGGAGCGATCGACCGGCTCTCCGATGCTGCCGCCCGAATCGGGTCGGCTCTGCGCAGCGGCGACACGCGGCGCGAACCACACCGCGGCGAGGAGTGACCAGCATGCCGCAACGCGCACGATGCTATGAGGGTGCAACACAGCTTCCAGGTTTGAATTCGCCCGCGACGAAACCTACTCCTTATAGGGCGTATCGTCGCGTTTTGTGCCCGGCGCGCGCCCGGTGGATGCGCGCTCACCCGCCGACGCCGCCTTCCGGGAAGACGACGGGGCGTCGCGCAGGGCACGCACGAAATCCTCTCCCAGCTGCTCGATTTGCCAGCGACGCAGATCGGGGATCTCGCTCAGCTCCTCGACCGACTTCGGGCGGCGACGAGCGACCGCCTCGAGCCGCTCGCGCGGACACAGCACACCGGGATCGAGGTCGAGTCTCGCGGCAGCCGCATCGCGAACGGTCTTGAGCCGCGCGACGACGTCGTCGAAATCCGGATCGCGCTCCCAGCGCTGCGCACGCGGAAACCGCGGAAGCTGCGTTTCGGGGACAGCGAGTCCGCGTTCGACGGCGGCGACCATCTCGTTCGACCGCGACTCGAGGATCCCGCGTGGCATCCCCTTCACTCCGGACAGCTGCGGGCGTCCATTCGACGCAAGTCTTGCGATCTCGAGCAGAGTGTCGTTGCTGACGACGCGGAACGTCGCGCGGTCCAGCGTGCGGGCCAGGTCGTCGCGCCAGATCACGAGCTCGCGCAGGACGGCGAGTTGCCGCCTGGTGAGGTCCCGTGCGCCCTTGACGCGGAGGAATGCCTCGCGCTCGTCGTCGGGCAACCAGCGCGTGCCCTCGAGCCGACCGAATTCCTCGGTCGCCCACGTCCACCGGTTCAGCTTCTCGAGCTCGTTGCCAAGCCGGTCGCGAAGGTCGAGCAGATACTCGGTGTCCTGTGCCGCGTACTCCAGCATGCCGGCGGTGAGCGGGCGCATGGACCAGTCGGCGCGCTGATGCTTCTTGTCGAGCTTTATCCCGAAGAACCGCTCGAGTAGCGCGGCGAGGCCGAACGCGCGAATGCCGAGGAGCTGCGCCGCGACGCGCGTATCGAAGATGTTCGTGACCTTCCAGCCGGAGTCCTGGTGGAGGAGCCGCAGGTCGTAGTCGGCGTCGTGGAAGACGACTTCCACCGAGCGGGATTCGAGCAGCCGGCCGAGACCCTCCGGCACGCCGATCGTGAGCGGGTCCAGGATCGCGCTGGCTTTCCGCGTGGAGAGCTGGAGCAGGTAGATCCGGTCGATGAACCGGTGAAAGCTCGCCCCTTCAGTATCGAGCGCGATGCCCCGAGTGTTCGCGATGGAGGCGATGAACCGCTCGACTGCCTCTTTCCCGTCGAGATACAAGGGCGGTGTTGGATCTCGTACTGTCACTTCGGGAGTAGGGAATCGGGAATCGGGAATCGGGCGTGGCAGCACGCATCCGGCTCGCCATTCGCGCGGGAGCATCAGGGGGCGGATATTCCCGTCGAGTTGCGGCTCCGGTAATCTAGCACCCGGCCGAACGCGGCACCTCGACGTTTCATGACCACCTGCCGTCCTTCGTTTCCCGTTTCCCGTTTCCCGTTTCCCGATTCCCGAGTCCCGATTCCCGATTCCCGATTCCCAACGGCCGATGACCGATCCACACGCCGCTGCGAGCGCGGCCAACCCGACGCCCGCAACGCCGGTTCGCGCTGCCGAACGACGTCGCCGCCAGGTCGGCTGGCGCACGTCCGACGTCCTGCGGGCTGCCGCGGCCGTAGCCGGGATGTACCTCATCCTTCGGCTCGTCTGGATCGCCCAGACGGTCTTTCTCACCGCGTTTCTCGGCGTCCTGTTCGGACTCGCGGTGTCTGCCGGCGTGGATTGGTTGCAGACACGGGTTCGCGCCCCTCGAGGGCTGCTCGCCGCGTTGATCGTGCTGAGCTCCGCCGGGGCGATCGTCGGCTTCTTCGTCGTTTCCGGTCCCGTCCTGGCGACCCAGTCGCAGGAGCTGCAGACGAAGCTTCCCGAGGCAATCGACAAGATCGATCAGTGGGCTCAGAGCAAGGGATTTCTGGGTTCGTTGATTCGAGGAAGATCGTCGACCGCACCGGCACCTGCTCCGCAGCCCGTGAAAGGTCCGGAGACGCCGGCCGAGCGCCCAAGCGGCGCCGCGCCGCGCCAGGTGCCGACCGACAGCGCCCTTGCGGCAGCCGGCGCGACGGCGGGTACGTCGACGACTGCCCCGCCCCAGACGCTCAAGCAACGGATAGTGGAGCAGCTCGCCGGACTCACGAGATACCTGTTCGGCTTCCTGTCATCGACCATCTCCGTGTTTGCCGGACTGGTGCTGATCCTCGTGCTGTCGATCTACATCGGCGCGGATCCGGACACGTACCACGATGGACTGATGAAGCTTTTCCCGCGCCCGTGGAGGAAGCGCGCGGGGGAGGTGCTGACCGCGATTTCGATCGCGCTTCGGAAATGGCTCGTGACGCAGCTCATCGCGATGATGGTGATCGGCGTCGTCTCGACGGTCGTGCTGCTCATCCTCGGCGTGAACGCCGCGGTGCCATTGGGCGTCATCGCGGGGCTTCTCGAGTTCGTCCCGACCGTAGGCCCGATTCTGAGCGCGCTGCCCGCCATCGCGATGGGCTTCGTGGACTCACCGCAGAAGGCCCTGGCGGTGATCGTGGCGTACATCGCCATCCAGCAGATGGAGAACTATCTGCTGATTCCGTTTCTCATGCGCGAGGGCGTCGACTTGCCGCCGGCGCTCACGATCATCGCCCAGGCAATCATGGCCCTCATCTTCGGGTTCCTCGGACTGCTGTGTGCGGTGCCGTTGTTGGCAGCAACGATGGTCGCGGTGAAAATGCTCTACGTGCAGGACGTGGTGGGCGAGCCGGTCGAAGTGTTCGAGGACCTCGAGGATGACTGACTCCGGGCCTGACGGGCCCGGGGCACCCGAGACACCTGCCGTTGCGCCAACCGATCGCGACGAGCCCATTCCGCTCGTCCGTCGTTTCCCTGCCCTCGCCGCGATCCCGCGCGCGCGGCTGGGCAGGTTTCCGACGCCTGTCGAGCGCCTCGAAGGGTTTCGCGACGTCGACTCGCTGTGGGTGAAGCACGAAGACTTGTCGTCCGATGTGTTAGGCGGCAACAAGGTCCGATCGCTGGAATTCCTCCTCGGCCGGCTCGGGCAGGGCGACACGGTGCTGACGCTCGGCGGCGTGGGATCGACGCACATCCTCGCGACCGCCGTTCACGCGGCGCGCCTTGGCGCGAAGACGATCGCGGTGCGATGGCAACACGACATGCACCCGTCCGCCCAGGAGGTGGCGGAACGGACGGTTGCCGAATGTGCCGAGCTCGTGACGGCGTCGAACTTCGTGACGGCGATTCCGCCGCTCATCCGCCTTCGCATCACGCGTCACGCCCACTACGTCCCACTCGGCGGCAGCAACCCGTTAGGCACGTTAGGCCACGTGAACGCGGCGCTCGAGCTGGTCGATCAGATCGAAGCCGGCGCACTCCCGCCGCCCAACCGGCTCGTCGTGCCGCTCGGAAGCGGTGGCACCGCCGCCGGGCTCGCGCTCGGACTCGCCATCGCCGGAATGGAGACGGTCATCGTCGGTGCGCGAGTCGGGCCACGCATCGGGGCGAATCGCTCGCGCGTCCTTCGTCTGGCGGAGCGAACGCGTCAGCTCATCGGGCGCTACACCGGCCGCCTGCCAGCTCCGGTGCGCGGCGACCGCGTGGTCGTCTCACACGATCTCTACGCCGGAGCGTATGCGCGCCCGCATCCGACAGCGGAACACGCCGCCATCCTCGTGGACGAGCTCAAAGGGTGGAGACTCGACGCGACCTACAGCGCGAAGGCCTTCGCGGTCGCGCTGGACATGGCGTCACGACACGGAACGCCGACATTGTTCTGGATGACGTTCGACGCACGCTGGATGAAAACCCTCGGCGTGGAGGAACCTGGGTCGTGATCGCGCTGTGTGATGGCATCGAGATCGGCTACGACGATGTCGGCACGGGGATGCCGGTGGCATTCATCCACGGGTTTCCGCACAACCGGACGCTGTGGGCGCCGCAGGTCAGCGCGCTGGTGGATCGCGCGCGATGCATTGCCTTCGACCTGCGCGGCTTCGGCGAGAGCTCGAGGAACGGCCCCTTCAGCATGGACCAGTTCGCCGACGACCTCGCCATGCTGCTCCGGATGCTGGGCATCGAGCGCGCTGTCGTGGCCGGGCTCTCGATGGGCGGGTACATCGCGTTCGCGTTCTGGCGCCGCCATCGCGAAATGGTCCGTGCGCTGGTGCTGGCCGACACGCGCGCTGGCGTCGACAGCGACGAGACGCGCGCAAAGCGTATTGCCCTGATCGAGCTGGCGCGTGCGCGTGGCAGTAGCGCCGTCGCGGACGGTCAGGTAGTCGGGATGATCGGCAAGTCCACGCGCGACAAGCGGCCTGCGCTGATCGAGGAGGTGCACCGCATGATGGGCAACGCGTCGGTGGAAGGGATTCGCGGCGCGCTCGAGGCCATGCTCGGCCGCGCAGACTCGACTCCTACACTGGCGACGATCGATGTCCCGACGCTGGTGGTCGTTGGCGCGGAGGATGTGCTCACTCCGGTCCGCGAGGCGGAAATCCTGCACGACGCCATTCGCGGAAGCCGTCTCGAGGTGATCAAGCACGCGGGCCACGTGAGCAATCTCGAGCGGCCGGCGGCGTTCAATCACATACTGAGTGAGTTCTTGGCGGCGTTGGATTACGCCTGAGTGCTATCAGCCATCAGCCATCGGCCATCAGCCAAACGACCCAAGCTTGGTGCTTAGCTGATGGCTGATGGCTGATAGCACTAACGCGTGGGCCGGCCAGGCGGGTTATCCGACTTGAATACATCCCGGTTGATCTGGATGTACTGCTTCATGTTCCCGGGCACGTCCTCCTCCGGGAAGATCGCCGTCACCGGGCACTCGGGCTCGCAGGCACCGCAGTCGATGCACTCGTCCGGATGGATATAGAGCTGCTGCTCGCCTTCGTAGATGCAGTCCACCGGGCAAACGTCGACGCACGCCTTATCCTTCGTTCCGACGCAGGCTTCCGTGATGACGTAGGGCATTGCGGGCTCTGGGGGTAGCGATGGTGGTCCTCTGGTTATGATATCCGACGCAGTGCCGGAGAGACAAGGGCGCGGCCTGGCCGCGTAAGTTATCATCCGCCATGCGCCTCACGGTCAACGGCCGCATCTGCCAGCTGGACGTCGCTCCGGACGCCACGCTGCTCTCGGTCCTTCGGGACCAGCTTCATCTCACCAGCGCCAAGCCCTCCTGCGAGCGGGGCGAGTGCGGTGCATGCACCGTTCTCGTCGCCGACTCCGACGGTAAGCCTGCGCCCGTCTACAGCTGCCTCGCGCTCGCACACGCGTACGAGGACGACTCCGTGACGACGATCGAGGGGCTGTCGAATGGCTCGGGACCTCACCCCGTGCAGGCCGCGTTCGTCGCGCATGACGCCGTTCAATGCGGATTCTGTACGCCAGGCCAGGTGCTCGCGGCAGTCGCGCTCCTGGCTCGCGATCCCGACCCGTCGGACGAGGCGATCGTGCAGGCGATGAGCGGCAACCTGTGTCGGTGCGGCACCTACCCGAAGATCGTTCGCGCAATCCACAGCGCCGCGGCGGCGATGCGAGGAGCCAATGGCGATTGATACGAGGGACACGCGTGAGCCGGGCACATTCCCCCGGCGGTTCGTCACGACCACCGTCGAGGTCGAAGGCCGCGAGGAGACGAAAGTCGTCGAGCTGCCCGAGCACGAGCCGGCGCCCTGGGATGAAGACGCCGACCTGCGCATCGTCGGACAGCGCGCGACCCGCGTGGATGCGCCGGAGAAGGTCGCGGGCCGGGCTCGCTACACGGCGGACCTAACGCGTCCCGGGCTGCTGCACGCCGCCATCCTTCGCTCATCGATCGCGCGCGGGCGGGTGAGCCTCGACCTCGCGCCGGCGCGCGCCGTTCCGGGAGTCGTCGACGTCATTGGCAGCGCCGAGCTCGAGCGACGCATCAGACTGGCCGGTGGGATGCTGTTCGATACGACCATCGCCTACGCGGGCCAGCCGCTCGCCGCCGTGTGTGCCGACACCGCGGATGCCGCGTGGCGAGGCGTCGAGGCCATCGTCGTGCGGTACGAGCCGGAGCCGTTCGTCGGCTCCTTCGACGCCGCCGTGGCCGAGGGTGCGCCGACGGTGCGCCGGTCCTCGAGGAAGCCCGCGTCGGACGACCCGGCAAAGTCGCCAAACCTGGCGTTCGGCTCGCCGGACGTGGTCGAGCGCGGCGACGTCACCCGCGGGCTGGCCGAGGCGGACGTCGTCGTTAGGCGCGTCTATCGTACCCCCGTACAGATACACACGGCGCTCGAGCCACACGGCACGGTGGCCGAGTGGGACGGTGACCGCCTGACGATCTGGGAGTCGACCCAGGCGATCTTCCGGGTTCGCGAGCAGGTTGCGCTGGGCCTCGGGATCAGCCAGTCGTCGGTACGGGTCATCAAGGAGCACATGGGCGGCGGCTTTGGCGCAAAGACGTCCGCCGGCGCGCACACGTTCGCCGCGGCGATCCTCGCTCGCCGGACGGGGCGCCCGGTGCGGTGCGTCAACGACCGCGAAGCCGAACAGACCGACACCGGCAACCGCCCGGCCACCACGCAGCGCGTCACGTTAGGTGCCCGTCGCGGCGGCCGGCTCACGGCGATCGTCTGCGAGGCCGACGTGCCGCTCGGCATCGGCGGCTGGGAGGGCGGGCCGGCAGGAATGTTCCAGGAGATGTACTCGTGCCCGAACGTGCGGACGGTCGAGTCCTTCGCCTGGGTGAACACGCCGGCGATGATGGCGTTCCGCGCCCCGGGACACGTCGAGGGGGCGTTCGCTCTCGAGAGCGCGATGGATGCGCTCGCGCGCGAGCTCGGGATGGATCCACTCGAGCTCCGCCGGGTCAACTTCGCCGAGCGTGACGAGAAGAAGGATCGACCGTTCTCGAGCAACCGGCTGCGCGAATGTTACGACCGCGGGTTGGCCAAGTTCGACTGGAGCGCACAGTTGCCGTCCAGCGGCCGGTGGCGGCGCGGCAAGGGGATGGCCGCGCAGGTGTGGCCCACGGGCGGAGGCCCGCCCGCGTACGCGATCGTGAAGATCAACGGCGACGGCTCGGCCGACGTGCTCACCGGGACCCAGGACCTCGGCACCGGGTCGCGGACGATCCTCGCCCAGATCGCCGCCGAATCGTTAGGCACCAGGCTCGAGGACGTGCGGATCGTGCTTGGCGACACCGAGCGGACACCCTACACCGGCCCGTCGTGGGGTTCGATGACGACGGCCTCGGTGGGGCCGGCGGTCCGTGCCGCGGCAGAGGACGCGCGGCGCCAACTGCTCGAGGCGGCGTCCGAGGTGCTCGATGTGGACGTTTCCCGGCTGAGCGCGAGGGACGGTGTCATCGCCACGGAGGACGGCAGCGCCACGATCACGTTCCGCTCGTTATGCGACCGGCTGGGCGACGTCATGATCCTCGGCCGCGGCGCCCGCGGGCCGAATCCCACCGGTGTGGGGCTGGCGAGCTTCGGGGCGCAGTTCGCGGAGGTCGAGGTCGATGCCGAGACCGGCGTCGTTCGCGTGGTCCGGATCGTTGCCGTGCACGACGCGGGTCGCATCATCAACCCGACGCTGGCCGAAGCACAGGTCGAGGGCGGCATCATCCAGGGGCTGGGCTACGGGCTGTTCGAGGAGCGCGTGCTCGACGCGGCGACGGGCCGGATGCTCAACGCCAACATGCACGACTACAAGATCCCGACCATGGGCGACGTGCCGCGGATCGAGGTCGAGTTGCTGGATGTCCCGGACGCGACGGCGAATCACACCGGCGCGCGTGGCCTGGCGGAGCCGCCGATCATCCCGACCGCGCCGGCGATCGCGAACGCGGTGGCGAACGCGTTAGGCGTCGAGATAGTGGAGTTGCCGCTCACGCCGTGGCGCGTATTGGACGCATTACGTCGCCGCGACGCGTGAGGGCCGTCATTCCGAGCCGAGCGCCGCAGGCACGGAGGCGAGGAATGACTACGTCCGCCACGGCGGCGGATCGCCGCGCTTCCGCGTCAGCTCCGGATTTTCCCGGTAGAACGTCGCCGTCTTTCCGATGACCTGGATGACCGTCGCCTCGGTCGCCGCGGCCAGTTCCGCCGCCGCGTCCTTCGCCGTCACGTCCGCGTTTCGCCCGAGTTGCACCTTCACGAGCTCGTGAGTCCGCAGCGCGTCATCGAGCGACTTGATGACCGTGGGGCTCAGGCCGTACTGGCCGACTTGCACCAACGGCGTCAGGTGGTGCGCTTCCGCGCGAAGGGCAGCGCGATCTCTACCTATTAGTGACATCGACGCGTCTACAGGGAACTGGGAACAGGGAACGGGGAACCGTACCTCCCAGGAGCCTCTGTTCCCAGTTCCCCGTTCCCAGTACCATTACCCCGCGTAGCAATACGTGCACTTCCCCTTTTCCTGCGCGCGGTGCACAGCCAGCACACCCGACGGGACGAGGGTGAAGCCCGGGATCAGGCCTTTCTCCCACTCCGCCTTCGCGGCTTCCGCGGTCATCCCCATCTTCTGGCCCAGCATGCCGCTGAGGATGGTGTGGGCGAGGTTGCAGACGACGAACGTGACCCCACGCGGCTGCAGCTTGTTCACCGCCATCTCGGGGAACATGAGGTCGCCTTCCTTCGAGTTGTAGTAGATGTTCCGCGTCGCCGGGGCCTTCGTCGCGGGGTCCGTCACCTGGGCGAACTCGCCGAGCTTGTACTTCGCCCAGATCTCGTCCGTGTAGGCGACGGGAATCGAGAAGTGGCGGAAGCCGACGACGGCGCTGAGGTCCTTGTCGGTCAGGTTGTACGCCGACTTCATGGTATCCATCCAGTTCATCGCATACGCGAGCGCGAAGCCCGAGTTCACGCTGGTCGCGTCGTAGTACTGGCGGTACTTGCCCTTCAGGTTGTCCACCCACTTGTCATCCATGGGCGGGGCGGAGAGCAGGGACTCGGCGTTGAGCAGCGCTGGAGCACCGAGCAGGGCGAGCGTGCCCGCTCCGACCTGCGCGAGAAACGTGCGGCGAGCGCTGTCATTGAGAGTGCCGGAATCGTGGGCGCTCATGACGGAATCTCCTTCCGAGGGGTGCGGTCGACGTCGGGCGGCGCCGCCCAGGCGTGCGACCGATGAACACGATACCGCTTCGCTGGAGAGAATCAACTACAGCGAGCCAAACGGGCGCCGGGCGGTCCGCCGCCTTCTTGCGGCGATTTACTTCGTGTTACGGAAAGCCATGTGGCATCCGGACAGCGGGCAGACTGTCGCGCGGGATCGTTAGGGAGCGTCGCTCCTTGACTGAAATTTTGTGATCTACGTCGCAAATGCCGGGGCCACCGTTGCGGGAGCGAACCGAACGCTGGATGCAGTGTACGATCCGGCTAAGAACCTTTCGGCTGAGGCCCATGACTTCCCTGCTTCGTTCGACCCGAGCGCTGGTCGGCAGCGCCCTGCTTCTCCCCGCGCTGGCCGCGTGCGACAACATCACCGGCACCAACGATTTGAGCCGCGAGCAGTCGAGGCTCGACCGCAACTGGGACCGGTTCCAATCGGCGGCCCCGCTCAGCTACAGCTACGTCGTCCGTGTCAACTGCGAGTGCCCGACGGACGTCACGCGTCCGGTCACGGTGTGGGTGGATCGCGGGTCGATCGAGTACCTGTTCTACGAGGATACCGGCCAGCCCGTCCCGCTCTCGTACGCGAGCTCGTTCCCGAGCGCCGAGCAGCTCTTCGACGTGATTCAGGACGGGATCGACCGGCGGGCGGACCAGATCGAGGTGGACTACGACCCGATGTACGGGTATCCGACCAACGTCTACATCGACTACGATCGGAACAGGGTCGACGAGGAGCTCAGCCTAACGACTCGCGGATTGCAGCCCTGGAATTAGGCGGCAGGCGGCCGCCGGGGACGGGCGACGGGCGCAGAGCTGACACGGTCCTCAGGTCGAAAAGCAATACATCCGTTGCCTAACGAGTAGGACTTCGTCGACGGGCTACCTGCTCTCCCAGGCGAAGCCGGTCGCCATCCGCTCGAGGCGGCGTGGGTCTTTCGGGGTTCGCCCGTCGACGATACGCAGCACGCTCGTTCCGCCAAGAAAGGGCCCGTACCCGCGCGTGGCGAGGTCGTCGATGCCGTCGCCGTCGCCGTCCAGCGCGTACAGGGCCTCGTGCCCGCGGAAGCGGTAGTCGCGGAGCCGAAGCGGCGCGAGCGCCCCGGTCGAGTCCACGAGAACGACCTGCTCGCGTACCCACTCGTACTCGCCCGCCCACATCGTTGCGACGATGATAGCGCGGCCGCCCGGGAAGCACCCCGCCGCCATGGTCGTGCGTGACTTGAGCGTCTTGAGGAGGCGCTCGTAGGGCGGCTTCTCGCCCATGCGAAGCCCCTGCTCGAGCGAGTCCCGGACGATCTTGATCCTCTCCTCGAGCGGAGCGGGCAGAGGCCCGCGGACGCAGGCGGTGTCCGTGAGCGCGTCGCTCGCGGAGTCGACGAGCTGCGCCGTCGCCGGCAGGGGTTCAACCTTCTTGGCCAGCGAATCGACGCGCGGCGACGTGGCGACTGTCGCCACGATCCGCCCATTCCACGTGTCGAAGCCCGTAATCGTGGCGTCGTCAGCTCCCCAGGGACCTCGGAGACGGAACCGCGTCCCCGTCGGGAATGGTGTCCGCGCCTCCACAGCCAGCTTGTACGCCGCGAGCCGAGCCGGGTCCCGGCGCACCTCGGCGTCCACGCGCCCGATGTCCACGAGCATGCGCTTCCCGCGCGCCGCTGCGAGGAACCAGCTCTGGGTGACCGGCGGGAACACGAGCTTTTCGGCGATCGTATCGGCGAGCGGCGGGAGGGTCTTCGGCCTGGCACGCGCCGCCGGGCGAATCCG
>DASUGD010000247.1:0-3567 GCA_036274195.1 Gemmatimonadaceae bacterium
ACACGCTCAGCGACGGGCCCGCCGAGCCTAACTACAAGGCGATGAACGCGATGCTGGAGGACGTCCAGCGGTCGCTCCCGGTGGACTCCCGGCGGTTCTATCTGGTAGGCTTCTCAGGCACAGCGCGCTTCGCGTGGGACATGAACACGCAGCTGCCCGGGACGATCGCCGGAATCATCGGAGCGGGCGCCGCGGTGCCCGGCGGTCGCGCCTGGATACGGTCGAACATCGGCAAGTCGTCACCGGTGGTTTTCGGGACGATCGGCATACTCGACGCGAACTACGAGGAGATGCGGTTGTTCGACGCCGAGCTGGACACGATCGGCGCGATCCACCACGTGGAGCGCTTCGATGGCGGCCACCAATGGCCGCCGACCGAGCTCTCGACGCACGCAGTCGAATGGCTCGAGCTCCAGGCGATGCGTCGCGGCCTGAAGGCGCGTAACCAACCATGGATCGATTCCCTCTACCGTGCATGGCTCGCCCCGGCGGCCCGGGTCGATTCCGCCGGCGATGCCCCGGTCGCCGCCCGGCAATATCGTCTCGTTCGCGCCGACTTCGACGGGCTCACGGACGTGAGTGCGGCTGCCGTTAGGTTGACGGCGCTGGAGAAGGATCCGCGCGTAAGGCGCACGGCAGCCGTCGAAGCGACCATCGCCGAGCGCGATTGGAAGCTGGGGTCGGCACTCGTTGCATTCGCGACTGAGCTGAAGGCCGCACCGTCACCGCCATCCATTGATCAGGCAAAGAAGCGGCTCGAGCTGGACGCGCTGCGTCGCGACGCAGCGCGCACGGATGACTCGACGGCGTCGCTCGCCGCTCGCCGGGCATTGGAGCGCATCTTCACGCACATGTCTTTCTACGCGCCGCGGGAGTTCTTCGACGCGAAGCGTTATGCACACGCGGCCTATGCCCTGCAGGTCGCGCGGCTCATCAAGCCTGACGACGGTGGTGCGTGCTTCTGGCAGGCTCGTGCGCTCGCTCAGTTGGGCGACAAGGCGAACGCGCTGTCGGCGCTCGAGTGCGCGGGCGCGAGCAAACAGGTGAGCGTCGAGGCGATCGAGGGTGACTCGCTTCTGGCGCCGCTGCGCTCGGACCCGCGGTACGAGGCGGTCGTTAGGCGGCTGAAAGGTGGCTGAATTGGCATTCCGAGCGCAGCTCGGTTGTCACCTCTCTTCCGGGATGACCGCGATCCTTCGGCTGACGCCTCAGGATGACACTTCTCTCTCCCGGGATGATTGCGATCCCTCGCCTGCCGGCTCGGGATGACACTGGGCATGGGAGTTGAACAGCAGGCACAACATGGCCACTCGTTCCCGCACTCCTGACGCCTCGACCGGCACCGCCCTCAGCCGGAGCAACGGCGTAACGCGTGCTCGCGGCCTCGCGCGTCTGCTCGACGACCTCATTCGCATCCCCGGCACGAACCTGCGTCTCGGCCTCGACCCGCTCGTTGGCCTGATCCCGGGCGTCGGCGACGTGGTCGGCGGGCTCATGTCGACCTACATCCTGATGGTCGCGGCACAGGAAGGTGTACCCACCTCAGTCCTGACGCGAATGCTCGGCAACATCGCGCTCGATAGCCTCGTCGGCGTCGTCCCCGTCGTTGGCGACCTGTTCGATGTTGGCGTAAAGTCGAACCGCCGCAACGTGGACCTGCTCGAGCGTTACCTCGCGGCTCCGGGAAAAACGAAAGCCGCGAGCCGAGGCGTCGTGGCGCTCGTTCTGCTCGCCATGATCCTGCTCGTGGTCGGCGTCATCGCGATGGGAGTGTTGCTCGTGCGGCTGCTGGGGCGCCTGTTAGGCTAACCTGGGCACTGAACAACGGGGACTGGGGACTGGGGACTCGGCCGGGATGCTTCTACTCGCGTGGAGACCTCCGCGGCGGTAGAAGGCTCCTCGCCGAGTCCCCAGTCCCGATGTCCCCCAGTCCCCGTTGTTCAGTCCCCAGTCCCGATATCCCCGTCACTCACTCCGCAGCGCCTCCAGCGGATCCACCCGCAACGCCCGCCGCGCCGGCACGAGGCACGCCGCGAGGACCACGGCGAGCAGCGTGCCGGCCACACCCACGAATGTGAACCCGTCGGTGGGCTTCACGCCGTAGAGCAGGCTCGGCAACACCTTACCTAACGCGGCAGCTCCGAGAAGCCCGATCGTCAGGCCGGCGGCTGCGGCGCCCATTCCCTGACGAACGACCATCCCGAACACGTTCTTCGGCTGCGCTCCGAGGGCGACGCGAACCCCGATCTCGCGCGTGCGCGCCGCGACCGAATACGCCATCACGCCATACACACCCACGGCCGCAAGCACCAGCGCCAGAAGCGCGAACGCCGCCATGAGCTGCATCGGAAGGCGGCGATCGGTCAGCTGCATCGATTGCACCTCTTTCATCGACCGTGCGTCGGCCACCGGGATCGTCGGATCGATCGCTCGCACCTCTCGCCGAACGGCCGGCAGCAACGACACCGGGTCAGTCGTCGTTCGCATGACGATCGCCATCCCACCCCAATGATCCTGACGAGCCGACACGTACGCCGTCGGACGGGAATCATCAGCCACACCCATGCTTACGTCGCCCACGACGCCGACGACCGTCATCCATGGGATGTCAGGATTCGGCCCGAGCCGCACACGGGCGCCGATCGGATCGCCGTTAGGCCAGAACTTCCGCACGAGCGAGTGGCTGAGGATCACCACGGGCGGCGCATCGTTGCCATCCTGCGGGCCGAACGTGCGACCACGCTCGAGCGGCACGCCCATGGCCTTGAACAGATTGTCGGACACGGGCTGATAGCCCACTTCCGGAAGCTTGCCCTCCGGCTCCGGCCGGCCTTCGATGGCAAGCGATGCCATCGCTCCGCCGCGCATGGGAATGTTGCCCGATCCTCCGACGGCCGTTACGCCCGGCAGCGCCGCGAGGCGCGTGTAGAGCCCATCGAAGAACTGGTCCTGTGCGGCCTCACTGTCGTATCGGTTGCCGACCAGGACGATCTCGAACGTCAACGTGGACTCGATCGAATACCCGAGATCGCGGCTCTGCAGCCGATTGAGACTTCGCACGAGGAGCCCCGCGCCCACGAGCAGCATGACCGCCAGCGCGAGCTGTCCCGTCACGAGCACCGTCCGCATCCGATGGCGGGCGACTCCACCGCTCGCGCCACGTCCTGCATCCTTGATTCCCAACTGAATGCCGCGAGAGGCGGCGAAGGCAGGAACGAGACCGAACGCCACGCCGCACGCGATCGTCACCAGGAGCGCTGTCACAAGCACGGTAGCGTCCACCGTCACCTGGCCAGCCGCCGGAAGTCGGTCGGCCGCCGAAGCGACGAGCGCTCGCGTGCCCCAGAGCGCGAGACCCAGGCCGACCGCGCCACCACATAACGCCAGCACCAGGCTCTCCGTCACCATCTGCCGCACCAGTCGTGCACGGCCGGCACCTAACGCCGCGCGCACGGCGAGCTCCTGACGCCGCGACACCGCGCGCGAGAGCAGCATGCCCGCGACGTTCGCACACGCGATGAGCAGCACGAGCAGCGACGCGCCAAGCAGCACGAGAAGCACGGGCCG
>DASUGD010000248.1:0-46583 GCA_036274195.1 Gemmatimonadaceae bacterium
CACGCTGCCGAAATCCGCGCTCGGGTTCATGGAGGAAACGATCGCGCGCGCCGCGGGCCGCGCGATCGTGGCGAGCCTCGGCGGTCGGTACTACGGCATGGACCGCGACAAGCGTTGGGACCGCACGAAGCTGTGGTACGACGCGGCGGTGCTGGGTGTGGGCCCGCAGGTCACCGACCCGGTTGCTGCGATTCGCAGCGCGTACGAGCGCGGGGAGACCGACGAATTCATCAAGCCGATGGTCGTCGCCGAGAACGGACAGCCGGTCGCGCCGTTCCGCGACGGCGATGCGCTCATCTGCTTCAACTTCCGATCTGACCGAATGCGTCAGATCGTGCGGGCGTTGACCGACCCCGCGTTCGACGGCTTCGCGACCTCGCACGCCCGGGTGCCGGTGGCCACGATGACGTCGTACGACCAGACGTTCACGGTGCCCGTCGCGTTCGCGCCGCAATCGATGGCGCGCATCGTCGCGGAGACGCTCGCCGAGCACGGCCTGACGTCGCTGCGAACGGCGGAGACAGAGAAGTACGCCCACGTCACGTACTTCTTCAACGGCGGGATCGAGGTGCCGTACCCCGGCGAGGAGCGGATTCTCGTACCCAGCCAGAAAGTCGCGACCTACGATCTCATGCCGGAGATGAGCGCGCCGGGCATCACGGATGTCCTGTGCAACGCGATCGAGACCAGGTCGCACGATTTCGTGCTGTGCAACTACGCGAACGGCGACATGGTGGGGCACACCGGGTCGATTCCGGCAACGCTCGAGGCGGTCGAGACGGTGGACGCGTGCCTAACGCGCGTCGTCGCCTCGGCCGAGCGCGTCGGGGCGCGCCTGCTGATCACGGCCGACCACGGCAACTGCGAGCAGATGATCGATCCGGCAACAGGTGGGCCACACACGGCCCATACGACCAACCCGGTTCCCTTCCTCATCGTCGATTCGGCCGGTGGCGACGAGGAGCTCCGGGGCGGCGGCGCGTTATGCGACGTCGGCCCAACGATTCTCCGGATGCTCGGGATCGAGCAGCCGGAGGAGATGACCGGAACAGACCTCAGACTCTCTGGAGTAAGCGCGTGAACGTCAGGAGGTGGCTCTTCGCGCTGGCGTCGATGACCGTCGCGCCAGCGCTTTCGGCACAGATCGGGCACGTTCCCCAAAGCAGCCCGTACATCGACCTGGAGTACAAACAGGAATTCACCCTGTTCGGTGGGTTCTACAACGCCGGCAACGACAAGGTGGGCGTCGCTCCCGGCAACGGACCAATGCTGGGCGCGCGGTACGACCTGCGGCTCGGCGGCCCGGCGTCGTTGACGACGAGGTTCCAGTACGTGCAGTCGTCTCGGACGATCATCGACCCGCGGCGGCCGGAAGAAACACGGGTGGTCGAAGCGGACGCGTCGTGGCCGGTCTACCTCGCGGACGTTGGCATCTCGGTGAACCTCACCGGGCAGCGGAGCTATAAACGGATCGTGCCGTTCATCAACGGTGGTCTCGGCGTGGCCACCGACTTCAAGAGTGGAGCGGACGTGGGAGCGTGGAAATTCGGCACCCCGTTTGCGTTCAACTTCGGTGGCGGGGTAAAGTGGGTGTCGTCGGGAAATCTGCAGGTTCGCGCCGACTTCTCCGATCAACTGTACCAGATCAAGTACCCGAGCTCGTATTACGTCCCCGCCAGTGACGGATCGGCCGTGCTCACTCAGCGTCAGGGCGACAGCGACTGGACGAACAACCTCGGGTTCTCGTTCGGCATTTCCTATCTGTTCTTTCGGTAACGGCGCCGTCCTCTCGGGCGCGCCGACTCGGGCGAGGCGACGAGGTGACACATGGCGCGTGATTTCGAGAACATCGACGACGTGGACGACCTGGACGACAGCGAGCTGAAACGGCTCGTTCTGGACCGTCTCGCGGAACATCGCGGGCTGGACGTCGCCGACATCACGGTAACGGTTCACGAACATGTCGTCGCGCTCGATGGACGCGTCGGGACGGACGGCGAGCGGCGCGTGGCGGAGCGAATCGTCACGGACATCGTCGGCGTGAACCACGTGCAGAACAACCTGCTCGTCGACCAGCTGCGTCGCGCCGAGAGCCCGGAGGCAGTGGACGACCATCTCGCGGATGAAGACGAGCACTCCGGTCTACTGCTTGGGGACCGGCCCGTTCCGCTGAGCCCCGAGGCGGAGCATCTCGAGGAAGACCTCGATTCGCGCCTGTTCGGCACGACCGATGTGGGCCACGCGATCCGGAACGGGACAGCGTGGAATCCGCCAACGGCGCCGACGCAGGAAGGCATCGAGGGAGAGGAGGACAACCCCATCGACGACGCAAATCGCGATTCGTACTGAATCGCCAGTGCACGCCGCGTGAGCACATCTTTGACGCGTCGGGTCACCTTCCAGGCGGCACACCGCTACTGGCGCGCTGACTGGAGCGACGACGAGAACCGCCGCGTGTTCGGCTCGTGGGCGACGCCGAACTTTCACGGTCACGAGTACGCATGCGACGTCACGGTCTCCGGAGAAGTGGACAGCGTGACCGGGATGCTCGTGGACCTCGGGTGGCTCGATCGCATCCTGCAAACCGAGGTGCGCGACCGGTTCGACCATCGCGAGATCAACCTCGACGTTCCGGAGTTCGCGGACGGCCTGCTCGTGCCGACGTGCGAGAACCTGTCGCGGTTCATCGCGGAATGCGTCCAGCGGGCGCTCGGGCTCCGCGTGCGGGTGACGTCGGTGCGTGTCGCGGAAGACGAGACGATCAGCGCCACGCACGAGGCAGAGGAGTTCGGCGCGCGCTGACGCTGACACGCCGGCACTTGCCGTTGGTGGAACCGCCGGAAGATTTCGCGTATGAGCAATGTGGACGACACGAGCGACACGGCCGGCGCTGCGCCGGATGTTCGACTCGACGCCGTGGAAGAAGCAGCGGTCTGGCTGGATCTGAACGGCGCGCCGGCTGTGACGTGGATGTGCACGCCCGAGCGACTCGACGAGCTGGTGGTCGGCTGGCTTTTCGGCGAAGGCTACATCGACAATCAATCCGAGATCGTGCGCATGCGGCCGTGCACCTCGGAGCTCGGATTCTGGGTCGAGGTCGCGCGCGACAAGTATGACGCTGTCGAGCGTGCGGAACGGCGGCGCGTTCTGGCATCCGGTTGCGGCGCGGTAACGACCATCCTCGGGTCGATGAGCGACGTACCTCGCCGCCGCTCGCCGAACCCGGACCTGGATACCACGACACTCCGCAGGCTTTTCAAGGACCTGTTCGCGCGCGGTGAGCGGTACAAGGACACGGGCGGCATTCACGCTGCCGCGCTGACCGATGGCCGAACGCTGCTTTACCATGCCGAGGACATCGGCCGGCACAACGCCGTCGACAAGGTACTTGGCGCCGCGGTGCTCGACGACCGATCGCCCGAAGACCTGATTCTCCTCGTGACGGGCCGAATCTCCGGCGAGCTCGCGTTCAAGGCTGCGCGAGCGAGGATCTCGGCCGTCGCAACACCGTCGATCCCGTCCACCATCGCGGTGGATATCGCGAAGGCCGCGCGAATGATGTTGATCGGGCGGGCGGTGAGCGGGCATCCACAAATTCACGGGGAATCGGAGCGACGGGAACCGGGAACGGGGAACCGGGAACGGGAACAGCAAGAAGCGGAACCGCGGTGACGGTTACGGGCGTGGTACTCGCGGGCGGATTGTCCACCCGTTATGCGGGCAAGCCCAAGGGGCTCGAGCTCGTGCACGGCGTTCGGATCATCGATCGGGTGCGTGCGGCGCTCGAGCCGGTGGTGGACGACCTGCTGCTCATCGCCAACGACAACGCCGCGGGCACCTGGCTGCCTGGTGTCCGCTGGGAGCGTGACGTCTTGCGAGACGTCGGAAGCGTCGCGGGGATCCACGCGGCACTCGTGCACGCCGCCTCACCCGTACTCGTGGTCGCGTGGGACATGCCGTTCGTGCCCACGACGCTGCTCGGTGCGCTGCGCGACATCGGGCGGGATGCGGACGCCGCCGTTCCCGAAAGTGATTCGCGACGAGGGCTGGAGCCGTTGTGCGCGTATTATACGCCAGCGTGCGTCACCGCCATCGAACGGCGCGTCGCCGCGGGCGACCGGCGGGTCATCGCATTCTACGATGACGTGAGCGTCGCCCGACTCACCGCCGATCGCGTCGCGAAGTTCGGCGACCCTGCCCGGCTCTTCATGAACGTCAACACGCCCGAGGAGCGGATCCTCGCGGAGGCCCATGGCGCGCCCACCGATGGTGGCCGTGATCGGCAAGAAGCATAGCGGGAAAACCACGCTGACCGTGCGGCTCTGTGCCGAGCTCAATCGCCGGGGCCATCGGGTGATGACGATCAAGCACGGATCGCACACGTTCAACATCGACCCGGCGACGACCGACACGTACCGCCACTATCACGAAGGCAACGCGGAGCGCGTCGCGATGGCGGCGCCGGACAAGTTCGCGCTGATCGTGCGCTGGGGCGACGAGCTCGCGCCCGAGGAGATCGCGGCCCGTCACATGAGCGATGCGGACATCGTGGTCTGCGAGGGGTTCAAGCGCTCGGGCCTTCCCAAGATCGAGGTGTTCCGCCAGGCCGCGCATCGCGCGCCACTCTACGATCCCGCCGACGACTCGGCGCTTCACTATCTTGCCATCGTCGCGGACACCGACGTTCCTGCCGCAACCGTGCCCGTCATTCGCCTCGAGAATGGAACGTGGCTCGAGACTCTTGCCGACCTCGTCGAGTCGCGCATCATGAAAAGATCGTGACCGCTCGCGTGCCGCCGTTCCACAGAGACCACCGAATGACGCCACTGGAGTCCGTGACCCGCCGACCGTTCGGCGCAACGCGCCACCCCCTGCGCGCGACGGCCTTGGCGTTAGGCATCCTGACGTCCGGGTGCGCGTCCGCCGGCATGCGAGGTTCCGGCAGTACGCCGGGAACTCGCGCCGAGCTTCGACACGCGATCGACTCGATGGTCGCGCAGCCCAAGTTCAGCAATGCGCACTGGGGCATCCTGATCGTGGACCCGGAGCGTGGAGACACGATCTACTCGCGCAACGCCGGCAAGCTGTTCATGCCGGCGTCGAACCAGAAGCTCGTGACGGGATCGGTGGCGCTCACGCTGTTGGGGCCGGACTACCAGTTCCGCACGGCGTTCGCCACGCGCGGTCCGGTGGAGGGCGGCGTCCTCCGCGGTGACCTCCTCGTCATCGGGCGCGGCGATCCGTCGATGAGCGACCACATGCGCGGCGACGTGATGCAGACGCTGAAAGCCGTACCCGACTCGCTCCGGGTGCACGAGATTCGGTACGTGTCGGGACGACTGATGCGAGCAGGCGACGCGTTCCCGGACGCGTGGCACGGGTTCGGTTGGGCGTGGGATGACTTCGACTTCGCCTATTCGGCCGGTGTCGACGAGCTGTTCTTCAACGAAGGGATGTTTCAGGTCACGCTCCGCGCCGGCCAGCGGGAGGGTGCGCGAGTGAGTGCAGCGGTGCGGCCGGCCATCGGATACCCATCGCTGCGCGTCACCACAACGACGGTTCGCCGACCCGATTCGGCGTTGGTCGTGGATGGTGGAGTGCGCGCTCCCCGCCGGCGGGTTCCATCGGCCTCGATGGACAGCGCGACGAACGTCGTGACCATCGCGGGCGAAATGTACCCGAACGATTCGGTGACGATCGACGTCGCCTATCGCGATCCGGGACTCGCGTACCTGTACGCGGTTCGCAAAGCGCTCGCGGACCAGGCGGTCACAGTGGAGGGCGGCATCGATCCTCGGCCACCACGCGATTCGGCCGCTCAACTCGACACCCTGTTCGTACTGAAGTCCCCGCCACTTCGGGAGATTCTTCCAGCCCTCGAAAAGCCGTCGCAGAACCAGATCGCCGAGATTCTGCTCAAGACGCTCGGACTCGAGCGAGCGGGAGTGGGCACCGCCGATAGCGGCCGAGCTGTGATCGAGCGACAGCTCGCGGCGTGGGGAATAGCGCCCACGTCGTTCGCCGTGCGTGACGGCAGTGGGCTTTCCCGACACGACTACATCGCGCCGGACGCGGTCGTTCGCGTGCTCGACGTGATGCGGAAGAGCCCGAACTTCGCCGTGTTCCGTGACGCGCTTCCCGTCGCTGGCGTGGACGGTACGATCGCGAATCGCATGCGCGGCACCGCGGCGGCCGGAAACGTGCACGCCAAGACAGGGTTCGTGGACAAGGCCCGGTCACTCTCGGGCTACGTCACCACCGCGAATGGGCGGGTGCTCATCTTCAGCCTGCTGTGCAACAACTGGACGACGACCTCTCGCGAAGTAGACCAGGTAGCCGACGCGATCACCGTTCGGCTCGCGGGGCTCACGGGTCGCTGATGCTGACGGTCCCCGAGGCGAGCGCGAGAATCCTCGAGCACATTGCCCCGCTCGCGGTCGAGCGGGTGCCGCTGCTCGACGCGTTAGGCATGGTGCTGGCGGAATCGGTGCGCGCGCCGATGACGCTGCCGGCGTGGGACAACTCGGCCATGGATGGCTATGCCGTGCGCGGCGCGGACATCGAGGGCGCTACCACCGAGCGCCCCGTGACCCTGCGCGTGCTCGAGACGGTCGCGGCGGGAGGCTTCGCCACCCAGCCGGTCCGCAGCGGCGAGGCCATTCGCATCATGACGGGTGCGCCGCTCCCCGACGGGGCGGACACGGTCGTTCGCGTGGAAGACACCGATGGCGGAACCGCGCGGGTGCTCGTTCGAGACTCCCGCGACGCGCGGCGCAACGTGCGCCCACGCGGCGAGGATTTTTGCGAGGGAGACACGCTGCTGGACGCTGGCGCGCCGCTCGGTGCCGCGCAGCTCGGCGTGCTCGCCTCGATCGGACGCTCCACGGTCGAGGTGCATCGCCGGCCGCGCGTCGCCATCATGGGATCGGGCGACGAGCTGGTGGATCTCGATGGGTTCCACGAGGTACTCGCTGGCCGAAAGATCGTCTCGACGAACGGGTACACGCTGCAGGCGCTCGTCCGCGACGCGGGGGGCGAGCCGGTGAATCTCGGAGTGGCCACCGATGACCCCGCGTCGCTCAGGGACCACCTGCAACGTGCCGTCGGGTGTGATCTCGTGCTCACCTCCGCCGGCGTCTCCGTTGGAGAGTTCGACTACACCCGGGAGGTCATCGAGTCACTCGGTGCCGACATGAAGTTCTGGCGCGTGCGGATGCGACCCGGTGCCCCGCTCGGATTCGGCCTGCTCGGCACCGCGCCATGGATCGGGCTTCCGGGCAATCCGGTGTCCGCCATGGTGACCTTCGAGCTGTTCGTTCGGCCGGTGTTGCGGCGAATGCTCGGACACACGCGCCTGTTTCGACGGCCCGTTCCCGTCGTCCTCGAGGAGCGCGTCACGATCGGCGCTCGTCTGACGCACTTTCTGCGCGCCATCGTCAGTACCGGCGACGACGGTCTCGTCACGGCGCGCCTCACCGGGCCGCAGGGCTCTGGCATTCTGACGTCCATGTCGCGCGCGAACGCCCTATTGGTCGTGCCCGAGGATCGGCCGGTCGTGGAGGCGGGTGAGACGCTGCACGCGCTGCCATTCGGTGACTCGGCGGGCCTAACGGCGGAGTTCGCCCTCTGATGCCGCTCTCGTCGCCTTCCCCCGTCCTGTCCGCCGAAGCGACGGCCCTGGTCAACCAGACGCTCGAGCAGCTCGGTGCCCAGTTCGACATCGTCCGAACCGACGTCGTGATTGCCGGGCGGGAGGTGCGCATTCATCACCCGCGAAACGCAGACGCGCTGATCGATGAGCAGGCCTTCGAGGACGACGAACGACTTCCCTATTGGGCGGACGTGTGGCCCTCGTCCCGCGTGCTGGCCGAGCGCGTCGCGACCATGCCCGTGGACGGGCGCCGATTCCTGGAGCTCGGCTGCGGCGCCGGTCTCGTGTCGGTCGCGGCAGCGATCGCGGGCTTCGATGTCACGGCGACGGACTACTACGAGGAAGCGCTGCGCTTTACCGCGCTCAACGTGCTGGTGAACACCGGGGCGTTGATCGACACCCGTATCGGCGACTGGCGCCGCTTCCCTCACGACATCGGCCGCTTCGAGCTGGTCGTCGCGTCGGATGTGCTATACGAGCAGCCACATGCCAGTCTGATTGCCGGGGTGCTCGACCGGACGCTCACGGCGCGCGGCTCCGGGATCATTGCGGACCCGGGGCGCGTTGCCGCGCCGAGGTTCGTGGACGAGTGCAAGGAGCGGGGCATGACGGTGGCCATGGTCGATCGCGTGCCGTTCGAGGAGGGCAACATCCGCCAGACGATCGACCTGTACGAGGTACGCCGACGGTAACCCGCGACGGGCGTGGGGCGTCATGGGACAAGGTGGTTCACACTCGGTCCCGGTCCCTTTGCACATCGCGGTCAGCTTCAAGTACGGCGCAGAAGCCTTCGCCATGGTCGGCATCGCGTACGGCCTGATCAAGTGGGTCGGGCGGAACGTGCGGTCGCTCGTGTCCGACTCGCGCGTGGAGGAGGCCCACCTGGAAGCGCTCGCCGCGTCGATGCCAGCGGCGGCCACCGACGCACTCGTCAGGCAGGGCATCGTCTCGGCCGACGATCTCGCCCGCATGACCCCTCGGGAGCGCGGGTTCCTGGCGGCCGCGGCCGGGCGTCGAATCGACGCCGCGACAGACCGGAACAAGGCGCGGCAGGCGACTCCGAGGTCGTCCGAGGCGGTCGGCGGCGCCGCGAGCTCTCGAAGCACCGGCGGGACACCGCGACTGCACCTCATCACACCGTCACGCCCGCCGCTGGGAATGAGCGTGCACTGTCCGGGGTGCGGGATCGCGCTGGACCGCGAGGCCCTGCAGCGCTATGGCACGACCACGTGCCCGCGCTGCAAGCGGCCGATCGCGGCGCACATTCAGCGCGGGCGCCTAACGGTCATCATCGAGGAGACACCGGAGGAAGCGGAGCACCGCAAGCGCGTCGACGGAGAGCAGTGACCCATTACCGCTCGAGTTGGCCGGCGACCACCTCGGCGATATCGTAGACGGGCACGTCGCTCCCGAGCGTCTTCGCGCCGTCCGAGATCATCGTCATGCAGAACGGGCAGGCCACGGCTAGCGCGTCCGCGCCGGTGGCCAGCAGCTCCTCGGTGCGTTCCACGTTGATGCGCTTGCCCACCCGCTCCTCCATCCACATGCGACCGCCACCGGCTCCACAGCAGAGTCCGCGGCTGCGATTCCGCGGCGGCTCGGCCACGGTCACCACGGGCAGCGCACGCTTGAGCGTCTCACGCGGCGCATCGTAGACGTCGTTGTAGCGGCCCAGATAGCAGCTGTCGTGATACGCGACCACCAGCTGCTTGCCATTCTCCGTGCGAAGCGGAACGAGGTCCTGCTGCAGCAGCCGCTCGATGTAGGTGGAGTGATGGATGACCTCGTAGTGCCCGCCCAGCTGCGGATACTCGTTGCCGATCTGGTGGAAGCAGTGCGGGCACGTCGTGACGATCGTCGTGACGTGATATCGATCGAGCGTCTCGATTGCCTGCCGCGCGAGCATCTGGTAGAGGTATTCGTTCCCCATGCGTCGCGCCGGATCGCCGTTGCACGACTCTTCCTGCGCGAGGATCGCGAAGCGAATCCCCGCGGCGTTGAGAATGCGTGCGAACGCGACGGCGATCTTCTTCGCGCGATCATCGAACGACGCCATGCATCCAACCCAGAACAGCACGTCCGGTCGCTCGTTGCGCTCGGCGAATTCGGCCATCGTCGTGACGCCGAGGCCGTCGGCCCATCGCCCGCGATCCGCCGGTTGGAACTTCCACGGCGCCCCGCTCCGCTCCATCGCCTCGAACGCCGGCTGGATCTCCTCGGGGAACCGGGACTCGGTGAGCACGAGGTTGCGACGCAGCTCGTTGATCACGTCGAGCTGATCGATCGAGACCGGACACTCCTGCACGCACGCGCGACACGACGTGCACGCCCACAGCTCGTCTTCTGTAATGTAGGTGTCGAGCAGTCGATGGCCCGCGCGCTCGCCGAGCGTCCCGCCCCCCGCGTCGTCGCCTTCGCCTCCGGCGAGAACGGCGTGCGCCGCCTCGGCCTGATCGCCCTTCAGGAGGGGCGCGAGCTCCATGGTGCGCTGCCTGACGTTGACGACGATCTTGCGCGGGCTCAGCGGCTTGCCGGTGATGTTCGCCGGGCACGCGGCAGTGCATCGCCCGCACTCGGTGCACGAGTACCCGTCGAGCAGGTTCTTCCACGACAGGTCCTTCACGTCGGACGCGCCGAAGGTCTCGACCCCTTCGGCCTCGAGGTCCATCGGGCGCATGACGCCGATCTGCCCGGGGCCGCTCGTGTTCGAGAAGAACGTGTTAGGCAGCGACGTGATGACGTGGAGGTGCTTCGAGTACGGCAGGTAGTTGAGAAACGCGAGCAGCAGCAACGCGTGGATCCAGGTGCTCGTGGTCGCGATCGAGCTGGCGGTACCGGGAGACACACGGCTGAACATCATCGCCAGCACGCTGGAGATCGGCTGGAACGCCGCCGCGTGGCGCGCGGCCACGACGCGCTCGAAGCTCGCGCTCAGGAAGAGTGTCACCATGAGCGCCGCGATCATCGACAGGATGAAGACCGCGTCGCCCGAGTGGACCTTGTCGCCCTGGAGTCGCCTCGGCTTGATGACCAGCCGCCGATACAACAGCACCGCCACGGCGGCGAGCACGAGTCCCGCGAACAGCTCCTGCGACAGCAGGAACAGCCCATGGACGGGCGCGGGCAGCATCCGGTCGAATCCGAACGCAGGGAACACACCGCGCGCGAGAATCTCGATCGAGCCGATCGTCAGGACGACGAAGCCCCAGAACACCGAGGCGTGCAGAATACCGGCGAACGGCTCGCGGAGGATCTTCGCCTGACCGATGCCGATGACGAGGACGTTGCGGAGGCGCGTCCACGGGTGGTCGGCGCGGTGCTCGTCGTGACCGATGCCGAGGTAGCGAACGAGGCGTTGCGCGTTGTAGGAAAAGAAGCCGAGCGCGGCGACGAGAACGAGAAGGAAGAGGACGTTCTGGGTCATGCGGTGATACTAATCGGGGATGAGGGATGGGGGATGAGGGATGAGGGTAAGATGCGGAAACCCTCGGGACACGTCAGTCTGAGTGACTGGTATCTCGCGGGTTCTCGCTTTCTCCCTCATCCCTCATCCCTCATCCCTCTACTGCCCCTTCGCCGCCTTCACTGCCGCCGTCAACGCGGGAACGACCTCGAGCACGTCGCCCACGATCCCATAGTCGGCCACCTTGAAGATCGGCGCCTCGGGATCCTTGTTGATCGCCACGATCGTCTTCGACGTGCGCATGCCGGCGAGATGCTGAATCGCCCCGGAAATCCCGACGGCAACATACAGGTTCGGGCTCACCTGACGGCCGGTCTGCCCGATCTGATCGCTGTGCGGGCGCCAGCCGTCGTCGGTGACGGCGCGCGTGGCGCCGACAGCCGCGTTGCCGAACGCCGCCGCGAGGTCTTCGACCAGCTTGAAGTTCTCCGCGGCCTTGAGCCCCCTTCCTCCGCTCACGATGACGGGCGCGTCGCCGAGATCGAGCTTCGCCGTGTTGCCCGCGATCGTCTGCGTCACCTTCACGCGCGACGCCGCCGGATCGCCGGATGGCGCCGCACTGTCCACGCGCGCGCTCCGCGGCTTCTCGGCGGCCGTCACCGCGCCAGGGCGCAGCGACACGACCGCGGGGTTCGCGGCCAGCGTCACCGTCGCGATGACCTTGCCCGTGTTCACGGGGTGCGTCCCCACGAGCTTGTCGCCGTCGAGCCGGACCATCGTTAGGTCGGAGGCGAGAGGGACACCGAGCTTGCCGGCCACGCGAGGCGCGAGGTCCTTGCCCTGCGCCGACGCGATCAGCGTCACCACGCGATACCCACCACCCTTTGCACGCTCGGCGACGAGCGCCGCCAGCGCCTCGGGATTGTAGTCGGCGAACGCCGCGTGCTCCACCACCGTGACGACGTCTGCACCGTACGTGCCTAACGCGCCAGCCTTCGCGGCAATACCGGGTGGCCCGGCGACCACGGCGTGGACTTCGCCGCCCGTGGCATCGGCCAACGCGCGCGCGGCCGTCACCGCCTCGTACGCGACCTTCCGCAGGTCGCCACCACGCGACTCCGCGAACGCGAGAACATTGTTGGCCATCAGAGAACCTTCGCCTCGGTCTGCAGGAGTCGGACAAGCTCGGGCACTGCGGCAACGCCTTCGCCCAGGATCCGACCGGGTGGACGCTCGGGTGGAAGCGCCATCGTCGACACGGTCAGCCGAACGTCGCCGAGCTGCGCGGGCTTCACCTCCAGCGGCTTCTTCTTCGCCGCCATGATGCCCTTGAGCGACGGATAGCGCGGTCGCGCCACGCCTTCGTCAATGCTCACGACGGCCGGCAGCGGGAACTCCAGCAGCTCGGCCGCGCCCTCGAGCTCGCGGCGAGCCGTTCCCTTCCCGTTCGCGACCTCGAGCTTCGAGGCGGCCGATACGCACGGCAGGTTCAGCAGCTCGGCGGTAATGGGACCGACCGCACCGTTCGACGAGTCGATCGACATCTTGCCGAACAGGATGAGATCGTAGCCGCCACCCTGCAGCTCGGCGGCGAGTGCCCGGGCGATGGCGAAATTGTCGAACGGGATGGCGTTGGCCTTGAGGTGGACCGCCCGCGTCGCGCCCATGCTGAGCGCTTTCCGAAGGGTCTCCTGGGCGGCATCGGGGCCTACGGTCACGACGACGACTTCGCCGCTCCCGAGCTTTTCGGTCATCTGGAGCGCCGCCTCGACGGCGTAGCCGTCGAAGTCGCTCATGTCCCATTTGAGCCCGGTCTCGTCGACGCTGGTGCCGTTGGGCGCGATCTTGAAGCGCACGTCCATCTCGGGAACGCGCTTGATGCAGACGGCGATCTTCACCGTCGAACCTCGCTTGTGAAGGATTTCACAAGAAAAGGTAGGCGGCCACGAACGAGCGCGGAAGCCGCCTCAGCGCCCGATGTGCGCCGGTACCTCATAGCTGACCAACAGCGTACTGTACGCGTGCTCCGTTGGGCCGGTCGTGTACTCGCGGCTCCGCGTCACCGCTCGCCACTCGGCGACGAATCCGGCGAACCGGCCGCCCACACCGACGGAGTACTCGCCAACGAGCGGCACGCGATCCACGCGGCGCGCCGCGCCTAACGTGTTACCATCGAGCGTGATGTTGTGCGCCACCGCTTCGCCCCGAAGGCCGCCGAGGACGTAGAGTTCGACAGGCGCGCGGCCGCCCCATCCGCTGCTCCACCAGGGGCTCGACAGGTTCGTCCCGGCGCGCAGCTGGAAGCCGCCCTCGGCCTCGGTCAGCACGTTTCCGAACGACGCGCCGACCTGCGGGACGAAGTCCACCACCGCGCGCCCCGACGGCGTGCGGCCAACGAAGCGGCGCACGGTCCGCCCTGTCAGCACGATTCCGGGCTCGAAGCCAACCTGTGTGTCCCAGCCGATCGGGTCCTCGGTGTACACGCCGGAGAGCCTGTGCGCGGTCCGCTGCGCGAGCTCCCCTAACGCGGGCGGGCCAATGACACCGACGCTCAGGCTCACCGTGCGCATGGACTGCTCGCCCAGCACGCGCGCCTCGCCGCTGGCGTACAGCCAGGCGGCATAGGGCCGGTCGTTGCGCCAGTCGGGTGTTTCCCGCGGCTCACGGCTCGGCTTGGGCGTGTACATGTCCTGGCCAATGGAGACCGCTGTCGTTAGGCACCGCCCGGCCACCGGCTCGGTCCCCAGGCAGGGCGACAGATGGCTCGCGAACCGCTTGCCCCACCACGGCGCCGCCGAAAACTCGACGCGCACCTCATCGCCGTTCGTGTATTCCTTGTCGGGCCGATCGTGGATCCCGCGCCAGAAGTTGAACGCGTCGTTGTCGGCACGCACGCTCATCCGCCATGGAGCGACGACGTGCGACCGAGGCGCGTTCGGCTGCTGCGCCGCGAGCGGGCCGGCGACCATCGCGATCCATGTCGCGATGGCCCAGCGACGACGCGCCATCACACGCCCACCGGCCGGCGCAGCGGTCAGTTGAAGGCGTTGATCCCTGTCACAGCCTGGCCAAGGATCAGTGTGTGCACGTCGTGCGTGCCCTCGTACGTGTACACGCTCTCCAGGTTGGCCATGTGGCGCATCGACGCATACTCGGCCAGGATGCCGTTCGCGCCGAGGAGCCGTCGCGCCTCGCGCGCGATGTTCGTCGCCATGTTGACGTTGTTTCGCTTCGCCAGCGAGACCTGCTGCGGCGTCATCTTGCCGAGATCCTTGAGTCGGCCGAGATGCAGCGACACGAGCTGCGCCTTCACGATCTCGCTCACCATCTCGGCGAGGCGTGCCTGCTGCAGCTGGAACGCGGCGAGTGGCTTGTCGAACATGACGCGGTTCCGCGAGTACGACAGCGCTTCCTCGTAACACGCCATCGCCGCCCCGATCGCTCCCCACGAGATGCCGTAGCGCGCCTGCGTGAGACACATGAGCGGGCTCTTGAGCCCTCCCGACTTCGGGAGAATCGCATCGGCGCTGACGCATACGTCCTGAAAGACGAGCTCACTGGTGTCCGAGGCACGGAGCGACAGCTTGCCCTTCTGGTCTTTCGCCGTGAAGCCCTTCGTGTTGGTCGGGATGATGAAGCCGCGAATCGACTTGTCGGACTTGTCGCCGTTGGTCTTCGCCCACACGATGGCGACGTGGGCCTGCGATCCGTTCGTGATCCACATCTTCCCGCCGTTCAGCACCCACGTCCCATCGTTCTGCTCGCGCGCCATCGTCACCATGCCGGCGGGGTTCGAGCCGTAGTCGGGTTCCGTGAGGCCGAAGCACCCGATGGCTTCGCCCTTCGCCAACGCGGGCAGCCATTTCCGCTTCTGCTCATCGGAGCCGAACGCATAGATCGGATACATCACGAGCGCGCCCTGGACCGACGCGAACGAGCGAATTCCGGAGTCGCCGCGCTCGAGCTCCTGCATGATCAGGCCGTACGCGACGTTGTTGAGCCCAGCGCAGCCGTATTCCTCGGGCAGGTTCGCGCCGAGCACGCCGAGCGATGCCATCTCCGGGATGAGCTCCTTGGGGAAGCGTCCGTCGACGTAGCACTTGCCGATGATGGGAAGGACTTTGTCGTTGACGAACTGGCGAACGCTGTCGCGAACAGCGCGCTCTTCTTCGGCAAGGACGCTGTCGATGTCGTAGAAATCGGTTGGTGTGGACATGGAGCAAAAGCTAATGAAAGGCGAGCGGGCTGGTACAAGCTGCTTGCGGCATGCCGCTGCTTGCTGCATGCCGCTGCTGGGCTGGTAGCCGACGGCTGCGCGCTACTGCCGCGTGCTGCAAGCTGCTGCTATTAGCGCCACGCGCCGGCAGCCAGCGTCAGCCAGCGGCCAGCACGAGCAGCCAGCATCCAGCCGCCGTTCCTCCGTCGCCCGTCGTCCGTCCCCCGTCCCCGGGAGTCGCCAGTCGCCAGCCGCCTACTCCTCTCGCGCTGCCTTCAGCGACAGATGCTGCGCCGCTGCGGGGGCATTCTTCACGCTCGGCAGGTCCTTCCGCGAACGCAGCGGCGTGACCGTCCGTCGAGCCGACGGTGCCACGCCCACCTCACGCGCCTTTGCGCGGAACAAGCGACCGTGATCGATGGGGTGCCCCGTCTCGTCCTGCCACTGGTGCACCATCTCGTGCAGCAGCGTGTGCAGCGCCTCTTCCCACCCGTGGCGCCGAATGTGGCGGCGGCTCACCACGATCTCCGCCGGCTCGCCCGACGGTGCCGCCGACATGTAGTGCCCGAGCCGCGCCCGCATGCGACGAGAGACCCGCACGCGGACGGGCTTGAGCGCGCCGTCGAAGTGGCGGTCGTTGAAGCGGCGATGCCACTCGGCGAGGCGCTTCGCGAGCGGTGCATCGTCCGGGTGCGGGGCGTCCGGGCGGCGCGTCCGCGGAGCGCGCGCGACCGGGTATGCGAGAATGCGGCGACGCGCGAGTCGGCGAGAGGCCGCCGTGCGCCCGCTCACGAAGGTGACAATGGCGGCCAACACTTCCGGCGGCGCCGCGAGGTAGCCCTCGTGCACGCGAAGCTCGCGGCCTCGATAGCTCACCATGACGGCGCGATTCCGCGTGAGACGACAGCGATCGATGCCACTCAACCCGAGCGCTCGCAACCGCGCGAGCAGCTCGGTCGCATTCCGTGGCGCGGCATCGAGCGGGAGGGCGAGCTGGTCGTGCGGCCGGGTGAACAGCCGGCCTAACGATCGAAGCACCGTGAGGGTCCTGGTGTGAATGTCTTCTCGGCCGACGACCAGACGAGCGTCGCGGCCTCAATGGTCTCGTGTCGAATGGTAATCACGTTAGCCGATGATGGGCGGCCGCCGCGAGAGCGGCTCGAAACCGTGCCGGCCGTCGAGATCACCGTGCCCTTCTGTGTGTGCTCGATGTAATGCACTGCTTCCTGATGATCGTGACCGCAAAGCACGAGGTCGACACCGATCGTCGCGAATGCGCCGAGCACCTTGCGTGTGTCCTTGAGGCCGTGTCGCCCCGACAGCTCGCCCTTCACCGGATTGTGATGCATGACGATGACGCGCGCGTCATCCCTTGGCGACCCTTCGAACTCCTCGTGTGCGCGATCGACCTGCGTTCGCCGGATCGCTCCGATGATCGAGATGTCTCGGAGCCGCCAGGTGAGCGTGTGGCGCGTCACGCCGTGCGCGGAGTTCAGGCCGACGAACGTCGCGCCGGGCACGCGCAGCACGGGCTCCAGGTCCGCCGAGATGTAGCGCCGGTAATTCTCGTACGGCCGTTCACCGTTCCCGATGCCGAACGGTGCCTTCCACCAGAGGACGTCGTGATTGCCCGGCACGACGATCGTCTTGCTCACCTTGTTCGCGTCGCGGATGAAGGCCTGAGCCCGCTGGAACTCTCCCGAGCGCGCGCGCTGCGAGAGATCGCCCGAGATGGCGACGACATCGAACCGGCGTTCCTGGATGATCGTCTCGATCGCTTCGATCTGTTCGGGTACGAACGGGCGACCGAAATGCAGGTCCGAGACGTGAAACACCGTCACCATCGGTCGGCCTGCCGCGTCAAGCGAGGCGAGCGATGATGGCGTCGGTGAACTGCGCAGTGGTCGCGGTGCCGCCCAGGTCGCGCGTCACGGTCTTCCGCTCGCGGATCACGCTTTCCATCGCGTCGCGAATGCGTCGCGCACGTGCATGGTCCTCGAGATGCTCGAGCATGAGACACGCTGCGTACACGAGCGCGCCGGGGTTCGCGACGCCCTTCCCCGCAATGTCGGGCGCGGTCCCATGGACGGCCTCGAAGATGGCCACGTTCGTTCCCAGGTTCGCGCCCGGGGCAAGCCCCAGCCCACCGACCAGACCCGAGATCAGATCGGAGAGGATGTCGCCGAAGAGGTTCGTCGTGACGACGACGTCGAACGTCTCGGGCTTGATCACGAGCTGCATCGCCATCGCGTCGACGATGCGCTCCTCGTACTCCACGCGGCCGGCGAACTCCTTCCCGATCTCGATCCCGACCTCGCGAAAGAGCCCGCCCGTCATCTTGAGGATGTTCGCCTTGTGAACCACCGTCACCTTCTTCCGGCCGTGCGCGATCGCGTACTCGAACGCGTATCGGATGATGCGTTCCGACCCGTACCGCGTGACGACCGCGATCGACTCGGCCGCGGCACGCGGGTCGGGGCCGATCGCGATGAAGTGCTCGACACCCGAGTACAATCCCTCGGTGTTTTCTCGCACGAGCACGATGTCCACGTTGTCGAAGCGACCACCGGGGACGACCGACCGCGCCGGCCGCACGTTCGCATACAGATCGAACGTGCGCCGAAGTGCGACGTTCACCGATCGGTAGCCGCCACCCACCGGTGTCTCGAGTGGTCCCTTGAGCGCGAGTCCGGTGCGCTCGATGGACTCGAGCGTCTCGTCAGGCATCGGATCATCGAGCTTCCCGACCGCCGCCATCCCGGCGAGGCGTCGATCCCACTCGAACGTGGCGCCGGCCGCCTCGAGAATGCGAACCGTCGCGTCGGTGATGTCGGGGCCAATGCCGTCACCGGGAATCAGCGTGCAGGGCACAGCCATATGCGTTCAGCTCAGCGAGCAGGAGTGAAGAGATCGGCGAGGCGACCGGCAACGCCGGCCGCGAGCGCGGCCGAGAAACTGCGCACGCCATCGCTGGCAATGTCGCCCTTCCACATGATGCGTGCGGCGCGCGTGTCGACGATGACGGCATGGAGTGCCGCGTGCCCGCCGGAGGGACCCGGAACGAGCGCGAGCTCCACGGGCACGAGTGCATAACGCGCGTTGAACAACCCGGTGAACGTCCGCAACTGGCCGGCCAGCGGCTCCGCAATGAGCTTGTCCCCATCGCGCTCGACGGGCGCCAGCGGAGCGAGCGTCAGCTCGTAGGGGTCCACGGTGTACCCCGGATTCCGCTTCGCCGATCGCGCGAGGTCCTGGGGGAATGCCCACTGGACCCGGAGCCCGTGGTCGCGGATGGCGAACGCGAACTCGTCGTCGAAGGTGGAGAGATACGCCCGCGGCTCTCCGACCTTGTCGGCCCACTCGGGCACCGCCACGCGAAGTCTCTGCACCGGCGCCACGATCATCGGTTCCGCGGCGAACGAAGCGAGTATGCCGCCCGGAGTGCCCTGCGCCGGCGTGGCGGGTTGCGCGTGTGAGGCTGGGGATGGACTCGTCGCTGGTGTTTGCGTCGCCGCGGGACGCGCGCAGGCCGCGACAAGCACGAGCGCGCTACGGCGCGCTGCGATCCGGAAGAAGAATGAGGCGGCGGTCACAGTCGGTGAATGGTAGAGCAAAGGTAACCATGCCAGAGAAACCGCGGCACCCGCTCGGGAGCGCGCGGTTGATTCCGCTGTGACGACGGACCAATTTGGCGGCAACAAATCCCAAGGGATGGCACGCGCATGGGCAAGGTGCTCTCGTGGATCGGGTGGATCCTGGTCGCGGTTGCGGGCGCTGGTGCGTTCGCATGGCTTGCGCTCTCACGCGGCGAGCAGGTGAGCGCGGCATGGCTCGTGACGGCCGCGGTGTGCACGTATCTCATCGCGTACCGATTCTACAGTCGATTCATCGCGTCGAAGATCTTTGCGCTCGACGCGAACCGAAAGACGCCCGCCGAGCGGTTGAATGATGGCCGAGACTACGTTCCGACGAACCGGTGGGTGGTGTTCGGGCACCACTTCGCCGCGATCGCCGGCCCCGGGCCACTCGTCGGCCCGACCCTCGCGGCGCAATTCGGTTTTCTGCCCGGCATGATCTGGATTCTCGTCGGGGTCGCGCTTGGCGGTGCGGTTCAGGACTTCGTGATTCTCGCCTCCAGCGTCCGACGAAACGGGAAATCACTCGGCCAGATGGCGAAGGACGAGATCGGACCCGTGGCGGGATTCACCGCCCTGATCGCGGTGCTTGGGATCATGATCGTCTTGATCGCCGTGCTCGCGCTCGTCGTGGTGAACGCGCTGAGCGAGAGCCCCTGGGGCGTGGTGACCGTCGGCCTGACGGTTCCGATCGCGCTCGCCATGGGCGGCTACCTCAAGTGGATTCGGCCGCACCGTGTGCTCGAGGCGACGGCGATGGGGCTGGTCCTTCTCATTGTCGCGTTGTACGTCGGCCGCGCCGTCGCCGGGAACCCCGAGATCGCGCCCATGTTCACGCTGAACAGGAAGTCGCTCGCGATTCTGATCATGGGGTACGGGTTCCTGGCGTCGGTGCTGCCCGTGTGGCTGCTGCTCGCGCCGCGCGACTACCTCTCGGCGTTCGTGAAGCTCGGCGTCGTGTTCGCGCTGGCGCTCGGGATTCTCGTCGTGCTGCCGCCGCTGCAGATGCCGGCGCTCACGCGCTTCGTCGACGGCACGGGCCCGGTGTTCGCCGGCAAACTGTTCCCGTTCGCGTTCATCACGATCGCGTGCGGGGCGATCTCGGGGTTCCACGCGCTGGTCTCGTCAGGCACGACGCCGAAGCTGCTCGAGCGGGAGCCCGACGCGCGGATGATCGGGTACGGCGGGATGCTGCTCGAGTCGATGGTGGCGATGATGGCGTTGATCGCCGCGTGCGTGCTGAGCCCGGGCGTGTTCTTCGCGATCAACGCGCCGGCCGGCGCGATCGGCACGACGGCCGCCAGCGCCGCCGAAGCGATCCGCAATTGGGGGTTCGTCCTTCAGCCGGAAGAGATTCAGACGCTCGCGCGCAACGTGGGCGAGGCATCGCTCCTCTCGCGCACGGGCGGGGCGCCGAGTCTCGCGGTGGGCATGGCGCACATCTTCTCGAACGTGCTCGGCGGCTCGACGGCGATGGCGCTCTGGTATCACTTCGCCATCATGTTCGAGGCGCTCTTCATCCTGACGACGCTCGACGCCGGCACCCGCGTCGGCCGGTTCATGCTGCAGGATCTCGGCAAGCACCTGTGGGAGCCGTTCGGCAGGACGGCCTGGTATCCCGCGATCTTGCTCTCGAGCGCGATCTTCGTGGCCATGTGGGGGCACTTCCTCTACCAGGGCGTGATCGACCCGTTAGGCGGGATCAACTCCCTCTGGCCGCTGTTCGGCATCGCGAACCAGCTGCTCGCCACGGTCGCGCTGTGTGTCGGAACGACGGTGATCATCAAGACCGGCAAGCAGCGCTACGCGTGGGTCACGCTGCTGCCGCTCGCGTGGCTCGTGATCGTGACGATGTCCGCGGCCTACACGAAGATCTTCTCGTCGGACCCGCGGCTCGGATTCCTGGCACATGCGAGCCTGTTCGCACAACAGGTGGCGCAAGGCGTGACGCCGAAGGGCGTGAAGGGCCTGGCCGATGCATCACGGATCATCTGGAACGACCGCGTGGATGCGGCGGTCGCGGCGTTCTTCGCACTCAGCGTGCTGGTGATTCTCGCCGACTCGGCCAAGGAGTGGTGGTCGGTGGTGCGCGGCTCGAAGCCGGCGGTGAGTAGTGAGGTTCCGTTCGAAGGCCGGGTGGCTGTAGCTGGGGACTAGGGCGACTGAGAACTGGCGACTGGCGACTGGCGCATTGGGCTAACAGCAGCAGCTGATGTTCAAATTCCAACTCGTTATGCCGCTGCGAACTCCGGGGAGCAGACGTAGATGAGGACGCTGATATCGTTGCCGGCAATAGGTCCGCCGCAATCGCTGCGAGTCCGCGTGCGTAGCGTCCTGCGTGTGATACGCTCGATCATCGGCGCCCCGGACTACGAGCGATACGTCTCGCACATGGAATCGCACCACCCGGGATGCACGGTCATGTCGCGCGATGAGTTCATGCGGCAGCGGCTCGAGAGCCGGTATTCGAGGCCCGGCTCACGCTGCTGCTGACGCACAGGCGACCCGGTCGTGTCACGGCATCGCCGTCCGTCGCGGCATCGCCACGTTAGGTCTCGGCGCCCGGCTGCGGACGTACCGCCAACAGCATGAGGGCCGCCGCGAACGCGAGCGCCGCGCCGAGATCGAACGCCGCCCGCGGGCTCACGCGGTCCCACACCAGTCCGAACAGCACAGACGCCGGGAGCGCGCCGATGCCGACGGCCAGGTAGTACCAGCCGTACGCCGTGCCGCGCCGCGCCGACCCGACCAGGTCCGCGATCAAGGCGGCCTCCGTCCCTTCCGTCAGCCCGAAGAACGTGCCGTACGCGAGGAACAGCGCCCACGCGTGCCACGTCTCGGTCGCTCTGCCAAAGCCGACGTAGACCGCCGCGTACACCGCCCAGCCCGCGAGGATGAGCGGCTTCCTCCCCAACCGGTCGGAGAGCGCGCCGCCAGGAACGCTCGCCGCGGACTTCACCACGTGGAGGGCTGCCCACAGAATCGGGACGAGCGCAACCGACACGCCAAGCTGGTTCGCGCGCAGGATCAGGAACGCGTCGGTGGAGTTGCCGAGCGTGAACAGGAAAACGGAGACGAGGAACGTCCAGAACGCTCGGCCGAGCGACGCATCGAACGACGGCAGGGCAGCTTTCTTCGTCCCCGTCGCCGCTCTCGCCTCACGTGGCGTCTCACGAACGCCCAGCACCAACGCGACCACCGACAGCACGCCCGGCAGCGCCGCAAACAGAAACACCATCCGCAGGGGAAGTTGCTCCCAGCGCAACAACGCGAACGCGATGAGCGGTCCGACAACGGCTCCTGCGTGATCGGCGGCGCGGTGAAAGCCGAACGCTCGTCCACGGATCGACGGGTCGACCGATTCGGCGATGAGCGCATCGCGCGGCGATCCACGAATACCCTTTCCCACGCGATCCGTCAGGCGGATGGCGAGCACCTGGCCCGCCGACTGTGCAATCGCCACGAGTGGCCGTGCGAGCGACGCCACCGCGTACCCGGCGACCACGAGCGGTTTGCGCCGGCTCGTTCGGTCCGACCACCACCCGCTTGCAAGCTTGAGCAGCGCGGACGTCGTCTCCGCCGCGCCTTCGATCGTCCCAACGGCCGCCGCGCTCGTACCGAGCATCGTGGTAAGAAAGATCGGCAGCAGCGGGTAGATGATCTCGCTCGACGCGTCCGTCAGGAACGACACGGCGGCGAGCACGAGCACGTTGCGGCCAAGTCGCGGCGCGTTGGCTCGCGGCGAGGGGAGGGTCGTCACGCGTGGAAGGTACGAGTCGGAGGGATCGTGTGCTCGCGGGGCCGAGCGTTAGAATTACTCATGGCCGCAATCCCCGTCGCCGATTCCCGAACGCTCCGAACGCACCGGGCGCTCGCGGCCGCGCACACGCGAATCGCGGCGCGCGATTCCGCGACGATCAGTACACAGGTCGCCGTCTCGCAGATCCCGGCCCCGACGGGGGACGAGCGCGAACGGGGCGAGTGGTTTGCGGCCCGTCTGCGATCGTTCGGCCTTCGTGACGCGCGCATCGATCGCGCGGGAAACGTCGTGGCGACGAGACCGGGCGTCGAGAACGTGGCCCCGGTGCTCGTGTGTGCTCACCTCGATACCGTTTTCGCTCGCGACGTGCAGCTCAGCTTCCGCCGCGACGGGGACCGCGTGACGGGCCCGGGAATCGGCGACAATGGTCGCGGACTCGCGGCGATGCTCGCCATCGCCGAAGAGATCGATGGGCGCGTAGTGCGAACTCGCCGACCGATCCTGTTTGCCGCGACGACGGGCGAGGAGGGCGCCGGGGATCTGCGCGGCGCGAAATACCTGTTCTCCGCGCTCGACGAGGAGCCGGCGGCGGCGATCGCGCTCGACGGCGCCGGCGACGAGCGTATCGTTCACAAGGCCCTTGGCTCGCGCCGCTATCACATCGCGTATCGAGGGCCCGGCGGGCACAGCTGGGCGGCGTTCGGCGTGCCTAACGCCGTGCACGCGGCGGCGGCGGCGGCGGCCATGCTCGCGTCCCTGCCGCTCCCTCGATCGCCACGGACCACGTTGTCCGTGAGCCGCATCGGCGGCGGCACGTCGATCAACTCCATCCCCGAGGAAGGCTGGCTCGAGGTAGACCTTCGATCGACATCGGCCTCGGTGCTGGACCGCTTCGACCGTGAGGTCCGCATCATCGTCCGCGCCGCCGCGCAGCAGGAGAATGCCCGGCGCGCGACGGCGACGCCGCCACTATCACACGAGGTGATGGTGATCGGCGACCGCCCGTCGGGCGAGCTGTCGGCCGACCATCCCCTCGTGCTCAGCGCCATCGAGGCCACACAACTCATCGACCGCGAGCCGGAGCTCGCCGCCGCGTCGACCGACGCGAACGTTCCCATCGCCATGGGGATCCCCGCGATCGCCATCGGCGCCGGCGGCCGAGGGGGGGACGCCCACACGGCGGGCGAGTGGTACGACAACATCGAGGGGCCGCTCGGCATCGCGCGCGCGATGACGATTCTCGCGACGGCCGCGGAGCTGGCCTAACGCACGAGCGCGCGGCCGTAAGTGAACAGGAAGGCCGCCAGCACGAAGTGAAAGACAATGGGGATGAGCACCCCCCTCCGTTCCGGCGGCGTGCGGACGTAGCGCACCGACCGCACCACCATCCCGAGCGCGTAGACATAACTCGCCCAGATGACCCAGACGCCGACGGCGGGCGCCGCGATGCCCAACGGCGCCGCCTCGTGTGCGACACCCACCGTCATCGCGGTCATGAGGATGAGAAACACGATCTGCGTGGGAAGCAGGTAGCGATACGGCACGAGTCCCGAGTCCCATCGCCGCATCGGCGGAAGCCACGAGGGCGCGAGCGTCGCCGCGACGATCTGGCCGAGCACCCGAGCGAGAAAGAGCGCGAGCAGCACCGCCATGACAGTCGCGTAGCCGGCCGCGTCATCCACGGGCGATGCGCTCGGCGGCAAGCGAGGAATCCCGGCGAATGTTGTACAACCCACCAGTCGAGTCGTACGAGTGGCCGACGAAGTACAGGTTTGGCTCGTCGGCGCTCGTCACGCGGTCGGTGCGCAGGGCAAACCCCTTGGCGTCTGTCCGCACGCGCCCGCCTAACGGTGAGAGCGCTGGCAGAAACCCTGTGGCGAAGATGATGTCATCGAAGGGCTCCTCAACACCGTCCGTGAACCTAACGCCGGTCTCGGTCAGCTCCGCAATCCCGGGCCGAACGGCGATACGGCCCGAGCGAATGGCGTCCACCAGGTGAAACCCGATGAGTGGAATCGCATCGAGCGGACCGTACGGCGGCTTCGGGAGCACCGGCTTGCCTCGGCGAAGCTCCGTGAGCTTGCCCACCACGTCGGCGATCCGTCGTCGCACGCTTGTCGGGAAACCCCGCATCGCGAAGACGATGTACTGAATCGGAACGCCGGCGAGCTCGCGCGGGACGACGTTCGCGCCCGTCCGCACCGCCACCGTCACGTCGGCACCGGAGTTGGCGAGCTCGCTGCCGATCTCGCCGCCGGAATTCCCCACGCCGACCACGAGCACGCGGCGTCCCTGGAAGCCAGCCGGCCGCCGGTATTCCACGCTGTGTATCACACGACCTCGAAAGCGCTCACGACCGGCAACCGCCGGCATCCGAGGCGCGGACACGATGCCTGTCGCCATCACGACCGCGGTCGCGCCGATGTCCCCGGCGTTGGTTCGCACGGTCCATCCACTCGCGTCCCGCGCGACCGCCGTCACCATCTTCCCCGTTTCGATGGGCAGTTCGAAGACCTCCGCGTAGCGGTGAAGGTACGCGACGAAGTCGGAACGCGACGGGAAAATCGGGATGCTGCGGCTGAAGGACATGCCGGGAAGCGTCGACAGATGCTTGCCCGTATGAAGCGTTAGGCTGTCGTAGAGATTCATCCACGTGTGGCCGGCGGCCTCGCCACGCTCCAGCACCACGTGCCCGATGCGGCGTCGTCGCAACTCGGCGGATGTCGCGAGTCCCGCCGGGCCGCCGCCGACGATGACGGCGGGGTAGCGCTCAACGGTCGACAAGCAGCGCCCCGCCTCGGAAGAGGAGGTAGAGTGCCACCGCCTGAATCACATGAAACAGATCGTTGTGATTGAAGTGGCGATGAAACGCGATGTGCTTCGCCTGGATGAGCCCCGCGAACAGCGAGACAGCCACACCCGCGATGAGCCAGCCCATGCCTGCCGCGTGCCCACGAGCCATGGCATAGAGCGCCGCGGCGAGCAGCACCACAAGTGCGCTGCCGTAGTCCACGGTCGCGGTTCGAAATACCGGCCGCCGCGTGACGGTGACCAGGTACGCCAGGAGCTTGAGTCCTGCCGCCACGAGAATCCCGGTCCGGATCGAGCCACGCGCCGTGAAGAACGCAGCCGACGCAATCGTCGCCGCCCCAGCGAACCCGATCACGTAGAGCGAGGCCCGCCAGCACCGCTCGCGCTGGTCGCGATCCGTTCGCGGATCGAGGCCGTGCGCGGCGGCGCCGAAGGCGGCGGCAACGGCGATCGCGACGAATCCCAAGCCGAAAAAGCTTCCGGAGGCCGACCCTCGAGCGGCCGCGCCGTATCCAAGCCTGGCCCCCAGCACGAACGCCAGTCCCGCGAGCACGACGTTCGTGGCGACCGTCGTCGGCTCCGTGATGCCGTTCCAGCGCGGCAGCGCGTCGGCATCACTCGTCATCGAGGTCGGCGTCTTCGAGGACGGAGCCGAGGAGGCTGACGTGGTGCCGGTACCAGTCGCTCCGAAATCGCTCGTCGGGATCATAGCGTCGCTTGAGCCGTAGGAACTCGGGAAGCTCGGGATAGCACTGCAGCAGCTGCGCTCGTGTGGCGAAGGTGTGGTACGTGAGGAACCAGCTGCCGTCGCGTTTCGCCGCCATATCGATCAGGCGCCGGAAAGCCGACCTCGAATGCTCGATCCCCTCCCCCGTATGGTGGGTGTGCAGGTTGAAGATCACGCAGGCGTACGGCTGCTTGGCCCACGCGAGGAAACTCTCGTCGTCGCGCTCGATCAGCCGGATGGTTCCGTAAATACAGTTTACGCCGTTGGTGCGAAAGTCGTCCGCCACTTCGGTCAGGAACTCCGCGAGCGCAACGCGCGGGACGTACAGCTCGCTGATGATCTCGGTTGCCGGATGGGACGCGTTCGTCTCCCGATCGAGCCAGGAGTGATAGTCGTCGATATAGGTGCTGAGCTGGTGCGTATCCGACCAGTAGACCTGGCCGTCCGTCGCGAGGTAGTGGGCCGCATAGGCATCCCAGGCACGCTGCTTGTCGACGTGCGCCAGCCAGAGCAGCTGCTTCCAGTCGTTAGGCGCGAGCACGCGCTGCTGCTCGGGAATCGGCGTGTCGTTCGACACCGGCCTGTAGCACGAGAAGATCCCTCGGCGCAGGAAATCCGGCGACCTCGGGTCCAGCGCGAACTGGAAGTCACCGAAGGCGTAGCCGTCCGCGATGCGTTCATCGAACCTGGCGATCAGCCGGTCGGCGGTCTCGATCTCCACCGTGCGGCGCACCTTGTGGCGCGGCGCGAGCCGGAGCGTCACGGTGTCGACGAACCCGAAGAGGCCATACCCGCCACACGTTAGGCCGAAGAGGTCCGCGTTCTCGGACCGGCTGCACGTGCGGCGCTCGCCGTCCGGGCCAATGAGCGTCAGCGATTCCACGTCATTCACGAACGGACGGAGCGTGAGACCGCGACCATGCACGTTCGCGGCGACCGCTCCGCCAATGCTCAGCCGATCGGCGCCCGTCTGCTTCTGGATGATCCCCCATTGGTGCGCCGAGCCAGCCTGTTCCTCGAGGAGCCACGCGATGAGCTCGGGCCACTGGATCCCGGACTCGACCTCGATGAGGCCACGGTCTCGATCGAACTGGCGGACGCCTCGGTAGGCTCGCGTGTCGAGCAGCACCCCGCCATGCGCGAACTGCTGCCCGCCCATGGCGTGACGCCCGCCGCTCACGCACACCGGCTTGTCGGCCGCGCCGGCGGCCAGAATGGCGTTGCGGGCGTCGGCGGTGGACCGAACGGTGACGACACGGTCGACGACGGTGCGGTTGAGCCGGGAGTGGACGTCGTTGACGACGAGCCCGTCGGGCGTTGGCTCACCGACGGGAGGTCGCACGGTGTGAGGAGCGCTGGTCATGGGCCGAACCATGCGATCCGGCCCGTCCCTTCCCCAATACGCCGTCTTACGTAGATGCCCGCACTTCCGAGTGGTCGCTCAACGTCAGCTCGCCGCTAACCCCTTCAATGACAGCCGAGTCGCCGATCACCGAGCGCCGGAGCGTCGAGCCGACGATCTTCGTGTTCGAGCCGACGAGCGTGTCGGTCAACTCGGATTTCTCGATGACCGAGCCGCGCCCGATCGAGACGTTTGGGCCGACGCGCGCCGACTTGAGCACCACGTCATCCTCGATGTAGACCGGGTCGATGATCGTGGAGCCGGCGTCGAGCTTGGGCCGGCGCGCGTGCCCCTTCTCGAGCATGACGCGGTTGGTCTCCAACAGCGTGTCGATCTTGCCCGCGTCGTACCAGCCCTCGACGTCGATCACGCGGATCTTCGCGCCCTTGTCGATCATGTACTGAAACGCGTCGGTGAGGTAGTACTCGCCCTTGTTCTTCGGCTGCTTGAGGACCCAATCGATTCCCTCGTAGAGCAGCTTCCAGTTCTTGACGTAGTACAGCCCGATGTTCGCGCGCTTGGAGATCGGCGTGTCCGGCTTCTCGACGATCTTCGTCATGTTGCCGTCGGCGTCCGTGACGACGACGCCGAAGCGCTGGTAGTCCTCGACCTCCTTCACCCAGATGATGCCGTCCGCGTCGATCGTTTTCGTCACCGAGAGATCCGCATCGAAGATCGTGTCGACGAAGATGATCAGCACCGGCTGATCGACGTGCGGACGCGCGAGCGCGACCGCGCCGGCCGTGCCATCCTGGACTTTTTGTTCGATGAACACGCCGGGAATGTCGGCGAACTTCGTCCGCGCGTAGTCCTCGACTTTCTCCTTGAGGTGCCCCGTGATGTAGATGATCTGCTCGACGGTCCCGAGCCGCCGCAGATCGTCGAGGATGTATTCCATCACCGGCTTGCCGGCGACCTTGAGCATCGGCTTCGGCGTAATGTGCGTGTGCGGGCGCAGGCGCGTGCCTTTGCCGGCGAGCGGGATGATCACCTTCATGACGCGAGCCTCAGGGGTGAGCGGTGTTGAGCCATTGCGGCGTGGGTCTTCGTCAGGGCGCGCTGGTGCCCTCGCGACCGTAGCGGTCCTGGAGCCGAACGACGTCGTCGATCTCCGGCGTGCTGACCTCGAGAATGTCGCAGTCGGTGATCGCCTCCATGTAATGCACGGTGCCGGGGGTTATGCGGAAGGACTGTCCGGGCTCGAGCCGCATGTCTTGCATCTCGCCGTCGACCTTCACCCAGTACACGAGCCGTCCCGCCAGCAGGTGGATGGTCTCGTCCTTCTGGTTGTGATACTGGACCGACAGCGCGTGCCCGGCGTTGATGTGCAGCACCTTGCCGCAATAGCGATCGGTGAGCGCCCAGATCGTTTCGTATCCCCAGGGCTTCGGAACGTGCCTGACGGCAACAGGACCCGACATGAACTCCAGCACTCAAAGAAGAACCAAATAATATCGAGCAGACGGCGCAGACCATAACGGCGCAGACCATAACGGCGCCGGCAGAACGGCGCCGGCAGAACGGCGCAGAACCGTAACGGCGCAGTACCGTAACGGCGCCGGCCATGACAGCGCCGGCCCTTACGGCGCCGGCCATGACGGCGCAGGACAGAGAGGCGCCGGATGCCAGACGGCGCATACTGACTAACGGCGCATACGGCCGGAGGGCGCGTAATGCCAGACGGCGCGACAACACCGCAGGGCCACAGCGGCGCAACGGCGCGGGCGGCGCGGAACCGTCGGCGTTGCGCCGAGGCGCCCCTGGGGCCGTGCGCCCCTGTCGCGCTCTTAGGCACTATGCGCCCTTAGGCCACTGCGCTCTTAGTTATTACGCGCCGTCTGGCATCCGGCGCCTCTCTGTGCTGCGCCCGTCCTGTCGGCGCCGTTCTGGCCGGCGCCGTTACGGTTCTGCGCCGTTCTGCCGGCGCCGTTCTGCCGGCGCCCCTATGGTCTGCGCTGTCACGGCCCTGCGCTCTTTGCTGTTGGCCTGCTTCGTGCCTCGGCTCTGCTGTATGCTCTTGTCTCCTCGCTTCATGCCGCGGCTCGCGGCAACCGTCGGGCTGTTCACCCGCTACGGTCTGCGTGACTTCGCCCGCCAGCAGGGACTGATCGACCTCGCTCCCGATGAAGCCGGAGAGGCGACCAACGGCGATGGCACCGCCGACCGCGCCATCGCGTTTCGCAAGCGGCTCGTGGAGCTCGGTCCCGCCTACGTCAAGCTCGGCCAGGTGCTCTCCACGCGCCCCGATCTCATTCCGCAGCCCTACATCGAGCAGCTTCAGCGCCTGCAGGATGACGTCGGTCCCGTCCCGTTCGCGGACATCGAATACACCGTGCAGGAGCAGCTCGGCGGCCGTATCAGCAAGCTGTTTTCGTCGTTCGACCACGAGCCGCTGGCGAGCGCGAGCCTCGGGCAGGTTCACGCCGCCGCTCTCCGCGACGGGCGCGACGTCGTGGTCAAGGTGCAGCGACCCGACATACGCGAAACGCTCGCCGACGACATCGAATATTTCCGCGAGCTCGCCAGGTTCCTCACGGCACACTCCCGCGCCGGCTCACGCGTGGACATGGTGGGCGTCGTCCAACAGCTCGAGCGTGCGCTCGCGGACGAGCTGGATTATCGCATCGAAGCGCGCAACATGGCGCTCTTCCGACGTTCCCTGGCCGAGTTCCCACGGCTCCTCGTACCCAAGGTCGTCGAGGCCTACACCGCCGAGCGCATCCTGACCACGGAGCGGATTCGCGGGGTGAAGGTCAGCGAGATTCCGCCGCTTTCGCGCCTCGACAACGACCTGTCGGCGCTCGCCGACGAGTTGGGCAAGGCGTACCTCAAGCAGGTCGCGATCGACGGGCACTTCCATGCCGATCCGCACCCCGGGAACATTTTCCTGGTCCTCGAGACTAGCCGGAACCCGCGGACTCCATCGGACATCGCCGCCAACGAACGACGCGCAGAGCCACGCGAGAGCGTCACGCCACTGGCGAAGCTCGAGCAGGTCGCGCAGAGCGAGGCCGCACCCGCGGCGCCCCGGGAGGATCCACGGCTCGCGTTGATCGACTTCGGCATGACCGCGCGGCTCTCGCCGCCCATGCGCGATCGCATCGTGCGATTGCTGTTCGATCTCGCCGAAAACCGCGGCGACGACGCCGGCGAAACGTTGATCGAGATCGGCGAGCCTATCGACGACTTCGACCGACCACGGTTCATTCGCGAGGTCGCGCAGCTTATCGCGCAGAACCACGAGCGCGCGATCGGAGACATGCAGGCCGGACGCGTGTTGTACGACGCGATCTCGATCGCGTTCCAGCGCGGACTCCGCCTCCCCGCAGAGCTCACACTGCTCGCCAAGACGCTCTTCAGTCTCGACACGATCACCCGCGCGCTCGACCCCGCATACAACCCCACGGACGCGATCCGCTCCTACACGAACGCGATCATCAACGATCGCGCGCGCCGCGACCTGTCGCCGGCCCGACTCGCACGCGCCGTGGCACAGACGACGGAGCTCATGAATGCCCTGCCTCACCGGCTCGATCTGATCACGCAGCACATGGCGGCGAACGACTTCGCGCTGAGGATCGATGCGCCGCAGATGTCGACGCTGCTCAAGGGCATGCAGAAGATCGCGAACCGCATCTTCACTGGGCTCGTGCTCACGGGCCTGCTGGTCGCGAGTGGCTTGCTCATCAACCAGCGACCACGGCTCGGGACCACGGGGTTCGTCCTCGCGGCCGGCATCGCGCTCTACATGGTAGTGTCCATCCTCGTTTCCGATCGCCACCAGCGATAGGCAGACCGGCCTGCCCCTTCCGCGCGATTGCGGCCCTTGAAGGTGGCCGCACACACGCGGTCTATTTCGTCGTCAGCGATCGCGTCACCCACTCGCTCCCGACGACCAGCCGATGCTCGACCATCTCCGATCCGACGTTCGTTCGGCGTTTCGGCGCCTGCGTACCTCACCGGGCTACACCGCGGTCTCGATTCTCACGTTAGGCCTCGGCATTGGCGCCAGCACGGCGATCTTCAGCGCGGTGGATGGCGTGCTGCTCAAATCCCTGCCCTATCGAGATCCCGAAAGCCTGGTGCAGATGTGGGAGTCGAGCGCCCCGCGTAAGTTCGACAGCTTCCCTGTTACACCCTCGGACCTCACGGAGTGGCGGGCGCAGGCGCGCTCCTTCGCGGGGTTCGCCGCGGCGAGAGGGCGACGCACGATCCTCACGGCCGGAACTGGAGAGCCCGAACGTGTCCCGGGCGCGTCGGTCAGCACCAACTACTTTCAGCTGCTCGGCGTCGGAACGCACATCGGACGAACATTCGTCGCAGCGGACAGTCTGCCGTCCGCCGAGCCCCCCGTCGTCCTCGCGTACGGGTTTTGGCTGAGGCGGTTCGGTGGCGATTCCGCGCTGATCGGTAAGCCGATCACGCTCGACGGAACGCCGTTCACGGTGATCGGTGTTGTCTCGCCGGCCGTGCGCACGCAAGCCCAGCTCTGGACGCCGCTGGTCGTTCCGCCCGAGCTCATGGCTGATCGCAACGCGCACATGCTCGCTGTCATCGGACGACTCGCCCCTGGTCGTTCGATCGACGCCGCCCGCCGCGAGATGACGCAGATCAGTGCGCGACTCGCCGAGTCGTACCCCGAGTCCAACAAGGATTGGACGGTCTCGCTCGTCCCGCTGCTGGACCAGATCGTCGGAAAGCTGCGCCCGGCCCTCGTGGCGCTCATGGCCGCGGTCGTATTCGTGCTGCTCATCGCCTGTGCGAACGTCGCGAACCTCACGCTTGCCCGCGGCTACGCGCGCGCGCGAGAAGTCGCCGTCCGCAGCGCTCTCGGCGCCGGACGGCGTCGCATCGCCACGCAGCTGCTTACCGAGAACGTCATCATCGCGCTGTTCGGCGGTGTCGCCGGGGTCGCCATCGCATCGTTAGGCGTCACGTTGCTCAGGAAGATCGCGCCCGCCAACCTGCCGAGACTCGATGACATCGGGGTCGACGGCAGAGCCCTCGTGTTCGGCCTTGCCGCCTCCCTCGTGACCGCCCTGGTCTTCGGTCTTCTGCCAGCGCTCCAGGGCTCTCGCATCGATCTCGCCAACGCACTGCGCGAGGAAGGACGTGGCTCGTCGGCCTCCACGCGGGCGAAGCTCGTGCAGCGCTCGCTCGTCATCACGCAGATCGCCTTCGCGATGGTGCTGCTCACCGGCGCCACGCTGCTCTTCCGCAGCTTCGTCTCGCTGGCCAACCGTCCGCTCGGCTTCGTCATCGAGGAGGTCGCGAGTGGCCAGCTCACGTTGCCGCGGCGCGGCTATCAGCGTGAAGTGGACCAGCTCCGCTACGCGAACACGCTCCTCGATCGACTCCGCAACGAACCCGGGGTCGAGAGCGCGGCGATCACCGGTGCGATGCCCGGCGGCCCAAGCGCGGGATTCTACCTCCTGTCCATCCTGAACGTCCCGGATCCCGATCCGACGAACCGACCCGTCGCGTACTTCGTGCCCGTTTCTCCCGATTACTTCAAGACGCTCGGTCTCGAGCTCGTGGCGGGGCGCACGTTCACGGAATCCGACCGAGCCGAAACGCAGCCCGTCACAGTCGTCGACGAGCTGTTCGTCAGGCAGTTCCTCGGCAATCGCGACCCGCTCATGCAGCGCGTGTTTCTCGCGGTCGACGACTCGATCCCGCGCCAGATCGTCGGAGTCGTGAAGACCGTCAAGCAGGCGGGCATCGATGCGGACGAGCGGCCGACAACGTACCTGCCGCTCGCGCAGGCGCCCGCGCCGGACATGGCCGTGCTCGTGCGTGGCAAAACCATCGCCCCGCTTGCAGCGCTCAAGAATCAGGTGCGCGCGATCGACCCGGACGTGCCGCTCTACGACGTCCAGACGTTGGCCGATCGAGTGGCAGTGTCTGTCGGGCCGACACGCTTCTATACCGTGCTCGCGACGGTGTTCGCGATCATCGCGGTCGTGCTCGGCGCGATCGGCGTGTACGGTGTGCTCGCCGACACTGTGTCGCGCCGGCGCCGAGAGCTCGGGATCCGTGTCGCCCTCGGCGCCGCGCCGAGCACCCTCGTACGCGGCGTCTTGATGGACGGGGCGCGACTCGCCATCGTTGGCGTGGCCATCGGCCTGCTGGCGAGCTTCTGGACCGGCCGCGCGCTGCGGGCTCTCCTTGTCGATGTCGGCGAGCGAGACCCGATCGCGCTAGCCGGTGCGGCGGTCATCTTCGCCACCGTGGCGCTGATCGCGTCGTTAGGCCCGGCGGCGCGTGCCGTCCGAGCCGACCCGATCGAGGCATTGCGGGCCGACTAGTCGCGAACCGCGGGTGACACACTGGGGCACGGACCCAACATGCACATCACATTTCGTCGGTGGGCGATCGCCATCGCAGTACTCGGGGCGTCGCGGTCTACGGCACTCGCGCAAATCCGCGCCAGCGAGATCGGCACGATGTCGCAGATCATCGACGGAACGAAGATCACCATGGAATACTCGCGCCCGCGGGCGCGCGGGCGGGACCCGATCTTCGGGCGCGTCGTCCAGTGGAACGAGGTGTGGACACCGGGCGCAAACTGGGCGACCACGTTCGAGACGAACAAGAACATCACCCTCAACGGCGTGCCCGTGCCGAAAGGCAAGTACTCCGTGTGGATGGTCGTGCGACAGGATGGGAACTGGACCACGGTTCTCGAGCCGAAGGTCCACATCTACCACATGGACCCGCCTGATTCGACCGGTCAACAGGTGCGCATTGCAACGCGCGTGACCCAGGCGCCGTTCGTCGAGGTGTTGACGTGGTCGATGCCCGCGTTGAGCGCCACCGGCGGAACGCTCGCGATGCAGTGGGGCACGACACTCGTGCCGATTGCGGTGGCTGTCGAGCCATCGCTCCGCATGACCATGTCCCGGAGCGATGCCGCGCCCTACTTGGGCTCCTACACATACTCCGAGCACGCTGGCCCGGACCGCGGAAAGACCAAGACATTGACGGTGTCGTATGAGGACAGCACACTCAAGGGACAGTGGACGCCTAACGACGAGTACTTCAACAAGTTCGCCCTCATCCGCATTGCGCCCGCGTGGTTCGCACCCGGCGTCTACGATGACAATGGACAGATCTACGAGGTCTACAAGCCGGAGATCAGCTTCGAGTTCAAGGTCGTGAGCGGGAAAGCGATGAGTCTCGAGGTGAGGAGCGAGATTGACGAACTGCAGGGCGAGGGAAAACGAAAGCCTTAGCTCGAGCAACTGAAAGAGGGTCAGAATCAGGTGATTCTGACCCTCGTTGACGTCGCGTGATCTCGTCCTACCGCATTGCCTTTGCCAACATGCGCGCGCGCAGAAGTCCGAGGCGTTTCCGGAGCGAGCCATCCATGACGCGATCCTCGATGCGAACGATGATCCCACCGAGGATGTTCGGATTCACCCGAACCTGCGGAACGACCGGTATGCCCACGATGTGAGACAGCTGCCGGGCGATCCCGGCGCGATGCTCGGCGTCAGGTTCCTTCGCCAGCGTCACCTGGGCGTGAATGCGGCCCTCTACCTCATCCACGAGATCGCGGTACTCGTTTGCGATCTCAGGGATGAGCAGTTGGCGGCGATTCTTGACGAGGCGCTGCAGGTAGCGAACAAACAGTCGCGGCGCCCGATCCTCGAACGCCTTCGACAGCACCGTGTTCTTCTCGTCGACCGAGATCTGCGGGGCCGCGAGAAAGTTGCGGAGCCGATCGTCACGCTGGATCGCGCTCGCGACGTCGTCGATCATTCGGCCCCAGCCCTGCAGGTCGTCGGATTTCCGCGCCAGGGCGAGCAGCGCTTCCGCGTAATTGCGGGCGATGGTGGTCTCACGCATCAGCGCTGGCCTCGGCCGTTTCCACGAACAGGAACCGACGCGAGGAAGCTCTCGACGAGCTTCCGATTGGTCTGATCGTCGAGGTTGCGCTCCACGAGCTTCGACGCGCCGGCGAGCGCGAGGTCCACGGCCTCGCGACGCAAGTCGGTGATCGCGCGCTTGCGCTCGTTCTCGATCTCCCCGCGCGCACGATCGAGAAGCTCGCGCTGCTGCTGCTTCGTCTGCTCGATCATCTCGGCACGGAGCTTCTCGGCAGTGATTCGGCTCTCGGCGACCACGCGCTGTGCGTCCGCACGCGCGGCGTCCAACACCTTTTTCTGCTCCTCCAAGAACCGAGCTGCTTCCTCGCGGTCGGCCTTTGCGGACTGAATCATCTCCTCGAGATGCTTCTCGCGCGCCTCGACCGCTGCCGTCAGCGGCTTGAACGCGTAACGCGACAGCACGAAGAGCAGCACGACGAAGATGATGAGCGTCCAGAACATCACGCCCGCATTCGGCGACAGAAGATCGACCTTCTCTCCCTCTTGGGCGAGAAGCGGGGACGCGGTTAGCGCGGTGAGCGCCACGGAGAGGGCCGACGTGAGTAGAGAGCGCATGAGCAGAGTATGAAGAATCGGACGTGAGTCCGCTGTGTGCCTGGGAATCCACGGCGCGCCCCCGGGGGCGCGCCGCGGGACGTTCCTAGAGCTTGCCCTGGATCTGGTACGCGATGACGGCCGCGAACAGCGCGACGCCCTCGACGAGCGCGGCGAAGATCAGTGCCGCGGTCTGAATGCGGCCCGCCGCCTCGGGCTGGCGCGCCATACCTTCGGCTGCGCTGCCACCGATGCGGCCAATGCCGATACCCGCGCCGATGACGGCGAGGCCGCCGCCGATACCGGCGCCGATGAAGCCGAGCCCCCGGCTGTTGCTCGCCGCCTCGGCGGCTACCTGGAGCAAGGAGTACATGGTCATGGAAGTCTCCGAACCGTTGAAGATCGAACCACTCACCGCCCCGCGCCGTTAGGCGCTGCTCGTCACCGAGGCCCGGGCCTCAACGAGCTTCTCCGGCCATTCGACCGGATACCACTTTCGCGTTGGAGCGCGATCTGCGCGAAAGCCCTGCTTCCCGACAGAGGGTCACTGTTCCCGGTTCCCCGTTCCCATTCCCTCTATTCCCGATTCCCGATTCCCGACTAGTGGCCACCCTCCCGAATCAGCCCAATGAACACACTCGCGAGGAGCGTGAAGATGTAGGCCTGCAGTAGCGCCACGAACAGCTCGAGCGCCATGATCGCGACCGCCATGAGGAACGGGGCACCGGACGCAATGCTCTTGAAGGCGAAGATCAGTCCGATGAGCGCGAGCACCACGATGTGACCCGCCGTCATGTTCGCGAAGAGACGGATCGCCAGCGCGAACGGCTTGGACAGCTTGCTGATGACCTCCACCGGCGTCATCACGATGAACATGATCGGCCGCATGAAAACCGGCAGGTCCTTGTTCCAGTAGAAGATCGTGCCGAGGTAGCCGACGCCCTGCGTGACCATCCCCGTCACCTCGACCACGACGAGCGTGATGAGAGCGAGCGTGGCGGTGACGGCGATGTTGCCCGTGGCCGTTGCCCCGTAGGGAATCAGGCCGAACAGGTTCATCAGGAGGATGAAGAAGAACAGCGTGAGCCCGAACGGCACGAATTTCTCGCCGTGGGGACCAACGTTAGGCAGGACGACCTCGTTTCTCAGGTACAGCACCAGCGCCTCGATGCCACCGGCGAAGCCCTTGACGTGGCCCGCCTCTTTTTGATGCCGGCGCTGCGCCAGCGCGGAGCCGACGAGGATGACGATCGCGACCAGCGCGGCGAGCATCATGAACACCACGTGCTTCGTCGGCGAGAGGTTGACCTCTTTGCCGGCGATGTGCACCGGCCCCCAGAGCGGCCCGCAATGCCCGTTCGGCTCGCGGTGCCCGAGGCAGACCTCCTTCGCGAAATGCGAGTTGAACCACGGGACCTCGAGCTCGTACGAGTCCGTGATGTGCGGCGTGATGTAGTCGACGGGTTTGTCCGCCGCCGCGGGCGTGGCCTCCTGGGCCAGGAGGCTCCCACTGGTGGCGAGCGGCGCGGCCACGAGCGCCATGGCCACGGCCACGCCACGCGCGATGGGAGTGCGAAGCAGCGAAACGAGCATACGGCCGAACGATCTCATGGAATCAGCTCTTGAGGAGCAGAGGTTCGAGCAACGTCGAGAGAAAAAAGAACGCGACCAGGCTGAGGAGCGCGGCGCCCGAGGGCAGTCCGAGCGCTTTCACGATCACGAGCGCATAGACGCCAAGCACGACGAAGCGAATGATGGCGCCGACGCCCCAGCCCGCCATGACATTCGTCCTGGCCGAGAGCTTGATGATGGCGAACGCCATGACCTGGACAGCGAACGCGACCGCCGCGCTGGTCCAGACCGCTCGCGATGCGTCGGGCGACCCGTACGCCGCCGCGATCGCGAACCCGGTGAGCGCAATGACGGCCAGCGTTAGGCCTGCGAACAGGATGACAGGTTTCATCGAGGGCCTCGAGACGTGGAGTCGCCGCCCGCCTTGCGCGCCCGCCTGGCGGCCTCCTCGCGCTCCAGATTCGCCATCAGCTGCCGATACATGCTATAAAAAGCGGTCGCGGCACCGCCAAACACCGCGAGATAGATGAAGACGCCCGTCCCGAATTTCTTGTCGAGCCAGTTGCCGAGCGCGAGCGAGACAAGGATCGTGACGGCGAACTGAACGCCGATCCCGGCGAACCGCGCCGCGGTGCTTCGCTCACGCCGCTCTTCGTCGGTAGTCAGCGCCGACGCGGAGGTAGGCGGCAATTCTTGCCGTGATGTGCCGGCTCGCTCGGTTTCGGACGAGGGCTCGTCTGGATCCCCGGTCATTCCGGCGCGGAATCTAGGACTTTGTGAAATTTTTCGCAAGCTTACCAAAGGGCAACATCGACGGCACACATAACGGTTGAGTCTGTTTCACCAAATGCACGAATTATCACGACTTATGTGTTACGGATTGCCTTGACCAAGCGTCTCGCTGTTGATAGGTTAGCGCCAAGCAAGTTCGTGAGGCCGGACCCGCCGACCTCCCGCCCCGACCGCCTGTTCATGCGTTTTCGGTACGTCCTTCCCCTCCTCGTCGCATCCGCGATGGCGCTCGCCTATGGATCGCCATCGCCGTCGCATTCGTACGAGCCCGTCCGCCACCACGGCGCCGTGCGCGATACCATCGCCGCCTCCCTCGACGTCACCGTCGGCGAAACCGTGAAGTTCGCCTTCCACGTGACCAACAGCTCCGCCAAGCGCGTCGAGCTTCGATTCCCGAGCGGCCAGACCCACGATCTCGTCGTGCTCGACCCGCAGGGCCGCGAGGTCTGGCGCTGGAGCCGCGGCCGGATCTTCACGCAGTCCATGCAGAACAAGGTCCTCGGCGCGAGCGACACGCTCACATTCACCGAGACCTGGCACCCGGAGCACCCCGGCGCCTATACCGCCGTCGCCTCGCTCCTGAGCCAGAACTTCCCAACGGAGCAGCGCGCGGACTTCTCCCTCCCGGGGAAAGCCGTCAGCATTCGTTAGGCACCGCGCGGCGAGCGTCTCCACGCCGGCCACCACCATGCCGCGTGCCCTGATGGCGCCAGCCCTCTCGCCCAGAGCGCGGCGCTACTCCACGATCCGCTCCGCTGTTCCGCGCCTCGGTCGCCCACACCGGTCGCACCACGGACTGCCTACCACCCGGCGACCCCAACCCTTTTCGCCTCTCGCGCGTTAGCTTCCGCTTGGCAAGAATCGGCGACCATCACCAGCCACGAGGATACAGGGTGGGGACACAGCTACGCGAGCAACACCGCACCGATGAGCGTGACCTCGAGCTGCTGCAGGAGCTCACGCAGGCAAGGAAGCGCCTCACCGAGCAGATCGGACGACGCATCATTGGCCAGCTCGATGTCGTCGACAACCTCGTCGCCGCCATTCTCGCCGGTGGTCACGTGCTGCTGGTCGGCGTTCCCGGCGTCGCGAAGACGCTCCTGATCCAGACCTTGTCGCAGGCGCTGGACCTCTCGTTCAACCGCGTGCAGTTCACCCCCGACCTCATGCCGGCGGACATCACCGGCACCGAGTTGCTCGAGGAAGACCACGCGACCGGTCGACGGGTGTTCAAGTACGTGAAGGGGCCGGTGTTCGCCAACGTCGTGCTGGCCGACGAGATCAACCGCGCTCCGCCGAAGACGCAGGCCGCACTGCTGCAGGCCATGCAGGAGCACACCGTGACGGCGGCGGGCCAGACCCACGCGCTGCCCGAGCCCTTTTTCGTGCTCGCCACGCAGAATCCGATCGAGCAGGAAGCCACCTACCCGCTCCCCGAAGCGCAGCTCGACCGCTTCATGTTCGAGCTGCGAATGGGCTACCCGTCCAAGGATGACGAGGAGCGCATCGTCATCGCGACCACGGGGTCCACCGAGAACGAGATCGTGCCCGTGCTGCACGGGTCGCAGCTCATCGAGCTCCAGAGGCTCGTGCGCCGGATTCCCGCACCGCCCACGATCGTGAAATACGCGGTGAATCTGGCGCGGGTGACGCGGCCGCAGGAAGCCGACGCGGGACCGGAGGTCAAGAAGTACGTGAGCTTCGGCGCCGGCCCGCGCGCGTCGCAGTACCTCGTGTTAGGCGCCAAGGCGCGCGCGGCCATGGACGGAAGACCCGTGCCCGACATCGACGACGTGCGAGGCGTCGCGCTATCGGTGCTCCGCCACCGCGTCGTGATGAACTTCCAGGGTGAAGCGGAAGGAATCAGCGTCGAGAAACTGCTGCCCCTGAGCGAAAAGCGCTGAGCCGCCGTCATCCCGAGCGCGGGTGCCCGCCAAGCGGGCAGTCGAGGGATCGCTATCGACCCGAGAGAGGCCCTCCGTCGGGACGACTACGATCCCTCGCGGCGCTTCGGACGACGGGTGCCTAACGCATGCCTTCCGCGGAGCCAGCTCGCTTGAGGCTCGACGGAACGACACCCTCCGCGATCCGGAAGGCGCGCGTGAGATGACTGTGGTCCGAGAACCCGGCCTCGTGCGCGATCACCGAGATCGGGCGATCACCACGCGCCAGCTCCGCTTTGACCCAGGCGATCTGCCGACGCCGCTGGTACTGCCACGGCGTGACGTCATATCGCCGCTTGAACGCCCGGGCGAGCGACGACGGATGGAGCCCGGCCACGGACGCGATCTCGGTCAGCAGCAGTGGGCGGGAAAAGTGAGCATCGATGAACTCGCGTGCGCGCTCGAGGCGCGTGGCACCCGTTCCCTGCCCTGCCGATGCGCGTACCCACGATGTCGAGCGCACGAGCCGCGCGAGCAGGGCCAGCACCAGCCCCTCGATCGCCAGGTCGCTGGCGTGATCGCGATGATGCAGCTCCCACAGGAGCTCACCGGCAAGGGTCTGAACGACGCCATCCTGAACAACCGCCGCTCGACCGACGATACGGCGGATGCGCCGATCGTCCATCGCCGGCGCTAGCGGCAGGTCCACGATCAAGATCCGCGAGCCGTTCGGGTCGAACTCGTTCTCATGCGGCTCTTCCGACGGCCGCACGTGCATCATCCCTGCTCCGCAAAAGGAGCTGCCAAGCCGACTCGTTTCCCGAAAGCCGCCGCGCGCGACGTACGAGAACGCGGGCCGCGGGTGTGAATGCCTCGGCAGCGAAAGGCCTTTGGTATAGACGGCCTCGACCACCCGGTAGCCCGCAACCTCCGTGGTTGCAACGCGTCGTCCGGCTATTCCGGCAACCATCGAGGCAGGTCGCGCAGATCCTGGATCCATTTGTCTCAAGGTTCCTCGAACATAGCACGTGATTCAATGTGCGACCCGGCCATCCTGATACGCCAACGCATTCTCGTCAACTTTTCAATGAGCGTGGCTCATGGTAGTGCATGGGGACCTCGCATGGACCAGATCATCCAACCCCCTGCTCGAATTCGACAAGCGTCGCGCCGCGGAACGACCGATGATGCGAGCTATAACTTCGCTGGCCGTCGTTCACTCGAGCCAACGGGAAGGGGGGAACGCGCGATGATTCTCGAGGTCCGTCACCTTCGCATAATCACGGCAATCGCCGATCACGGAACCGTTTCAGCGGCGACCAAACACGTATATCTCACACAGTCAGCGATCAGCCACCAGCTCATCGAGCTCGAGCAGCGTCTCGGAATTCACTTCTTTCACCGTACGCCCAAGGGCATGGTGCCCACGGAAGCTGGCGCCGAGTTGATCGAGGTCGCGCGAGACGTGCTCGCCCGTCTTGCCGCCGCGGAGGCATCGATGCTGCGCACTTCACCGCGCTCGGCCGGCCGCCTGCGGGTGGGCACGGACTCCCCGCTGGCACTCGCCTGGCTGCCGGCCGCGGTTTCGATCGTTAGGCGGCGGCTGCCGCACATCCGTGCCGAGCTGGTGCCCGATACCAGCGCGCACGGCGTGGACGCTCTGTTCGAGGGCCGCTACGAGTTGGCGGTCGTTGCCGACGCGGTTCCCGATCCGAGACTGGACGTGATTCCACTGTTCGACGAAGAGCTCGTGGCGCTCGTGACGCCGGCGCACCGACTCGCGGGCCGCGTCGCCCTCGGCGCGGGCGACCTGCGGGTCGAGCAGCTTGCGATCCACTCGGCGCGGCCTGCTGATCACCGCTGGCTCACCGAGAAGCTCGCGGCCGCCGGGCTGGAGCCGATGCGGCTGACCACCGTGACGCTCACCGAAGCGATCATCGGCCTGGCGGAGGCGGGCGAGGCCGTCGCAATCCTGCCGCGTGCCGTGGCAGACGCCGCGCTCCGCGCCGGGCGAGTGACGGCGCTGCGCGTCGGTCAGGGCCTGCGCCGCCGATGGCAGCTCGTCACGCTCGCTACCGGGGTGAGTGCGCTGCACGTCCAGTGCTTCGCTTCCGCGGTGCAGCAGGTTGCGGCGGACGTGGTGACCCCGAAGGGCCCAACCCTGACGCCGTCGAATCCTCCACGCGCCGTCACCCGGTCGGCGTAACATCCGTCGCGTGCCCAGCCGCTAGCTTTCGATGCGCCGCGTCACCGACGCGGCAGCTCATCGGCCAGCATGCGGAGGCTCACGGCGATGTACGCCACCTGTCTCTTCTGTAACCGTCCACTCGGCTCCAACGAGTCGATCGAGCACTTCCCTGTCGGGCGACGTCTCGCGTTCGATTCGGCAAAGGGGCGGCTGTGGGTGGTGTGCCCTTCCTGCGAGCGGTGGAACCTGACGCCACTCGAGGAGCGCTGGGAGGCGATCGAAGAGGCCGAGCGGCTCTATCGAGGGACTCGGCTGCGCGCGGCCACCGACCAGATCGGCCTCGCTCGGCTGGGCGACGGGACTGAGCTCGTACGTATCGGAGAGCCGCTGCGACCCGAGTTCGCCGCCTGGCGATACGGCGATCAGTTCGGCCGCCGGCGCCGGCGGCAGATGCTCGTTGCCGGTGCCGGCCTAACGGCGATCGGCGCGGTGGTCGCCGGGGGCGTTGCGGCGGGTGTTGGCGTGGGTGGTCTGGGGTGGATCCTCGCGCGTCTGGCTCGCACCGCCGTACGCGGCAACCCGCGCAGCGTGGTCGCGCGCATCCGCACCGGAGACAGCCAGATCCTGCGGGTGCGCCTCGGTCATCTGTCCGAGACGTCCCTCGAACCCGGAGCGAACGCTCCCATTGCGCTCGATCTCCGACACGAGACCGGCCGGATGCGTTTCGAGGGGCCGGAGGCGATGCGCGTGGCGTCGACGCTCATGCCGAAGGTCAATCGCTACGGCGGGACGAAGCAGACCATCGCGAACGCGGTGAGCGAGCTCGAAATGCGCCAGGGATCCGAGGGCTATCTCGAGTCGCTGTCGCGGACGGCACGCATCTCGACTCAACCGCCGGCGAAACGCGTTAGGCGCCTCAGCGTCATGCAGGACATGCCCGACCACGGACTCTTCGGGCTGAGTCCCGTACAGCGACTGGCCTTCGAGATGGCGTTGCACGAAGAAGCTGAACGGCGAGCGATGGAGGGCGAGCTCGAGGAACTGGAACGGGCGTGGCGAGAAGCCGAGGAGATCGCCGCGATCTCCGATGACCTGTTGCTGCCGGCCGGCGTGCAGCAAAAGATCGACCGGTTTCACGACGTGTCGCTCGAGCGCCGGTAAATTGGGGTCAGAGTCGAATTTCATCATTCTTACGCCACGACAGCCTCGTTGTCTCGACTGGTTGGCTCGAGGCCACCCAACCTGGCACTACCCTCGGCTCGAATCATCCAGCGAAGTTGCTCTCGCGCTTCCGGCACGCCGCCGGGTCGCGCCGTACCCGAGTTCTTCGCCTGCCATGATCCGTCATCGCCCCCTCGCCCGCCACGCCCTGGTGTCGGCCATCGCGCTCGCTACGGCGGGCGCTCCGTTGAGCGCGCAGGTCGCGCGACGCGGTCACGTCCTCGTAGCGAATCAGCAGTCAGCGAACGCGTCGCTCATCGACCTCGCCACCGACAGCATGCGGTTCATCGATGTCGGGACGGGGCCGCACGAGGCGGCGATCGCGCCGAGTGGGCGGGTCGGTGTCGTGACGATCTACGGAACCCAGACGCCGGGCAACGAGCTCGCGATCGTCGACATCCGGGCGGGCGCGCTCAAGCGCAAGATCTCGCTGGGCCAGTACACGCGGCCGCACGGCGTCATGTTTCTGCCGGGTGACGAGTCACGCGTCGTCGTGACCTCGGAGGCGACGCAGAACATCGTGCTCGTGAACGTCGAGAGCGGGATGGTCGAGGCGGCGATCCCGACGAACGCGCAAGGCTCGCACATGGTCGGCCTAACGCGAGACGGCGCGCGGGCGTGGACGTCGGATGTCGGCACCGGCGCCGTGTCGGAGATGGACCTCACGAAGAAAGCCTTCGTGCGGATGATCCCCACCGGACCTCGGACGGAGGGCATCGCGGTCGCGCCTGACGGCAGCACGGTGTGGGCCGGCAGCAACACGAACGGGACGGTGAGCGTGATTGATACGAAGGCCGGCACCATCGCTGAGACGTTGACCGGGTTCTCCCTTCCCTACCGGCTGGCGATCTCGGCGGACGGGAAAACGGCCATCATCTGCGACCCGCAGGGGAATGCGATACACGTCGCGGACGTAGCCACCAGGAAAGTCCTGTGGAAGCTCGGCGCGTTAGGCTCGCCGCGCGGCGTCACGATAGCGCCCGACGGCCGGACGGCGTTCGTGACGCTCGCCGACGACCCGGCTGTCGGCGTGATCGACCTGGTTGAACGGAAGCTGGTGCGGAAGATCGGCGTGGGCGCGTCGCCCGACGGTGTCGGCTACGGGCCGCCCGCTGCGTAGCGCCACGCTGTCCCCAAGGGCGGAGTTCCGGGCTGACGGAACCGAAAATGACGCCTGACTGACGCGTTGCCTTTCCTTACCTCCAAGGCGACCTTCACGGTCCAAACTCGGAGGCAGGGATCGGGTGATCCGTCTGCGGGCGTTAGGGCAATGCCTGATCGAGGTGGACGGCAATCCCGTCACCCCCGATTCCGACGTGCTGTTCGCCCTGTTGCTCTTTCTGAGCAGCAGCGGTGGCCAGACGATTGCCCGGTCCGACCTGCTCGATCTTTTCTGGCCCGAGAGCGCCTCGAGCATCGCGCGCCACCGCCTGCGTCAGGCGCTGTACCAGCTGAAGAAGCTCGGCGCCCGGCTCGACAGGGCGGACTCGGTGATTGCCGTCAGGGAGGCGGAGGTCGAGTGCGACTACGTGACGTACTCGAGGAATCGACAGGCCGTCGTCAGGTCAGCGCACGAGGCAACGCGCCTGGATTACCTCCCCCATTACGCGCCTACCTTCTCGCCGCGGTTCGCGCGGTGGGTCGAGGCGGAGCGTGAGCGGGTGTGTGGAACGCTGCGCGGCTGTCTGCTCGCCGCGATCGTGGAGGCCCGGAGCAGCGGCCACCACGAGGACGTGATTGCGCTCGCGCGGGCCTGCCTCCGTCTGGATCCCTTGAGCGGCGAGGCGACGTTCGCGCTGGCGGAATCGCTCGCCGTCTCTGGCAGCCGTGGCGAGGCGCTCGGGCTGATCGACCAGTATCGGATCGAGCGCCGGACCGACGACGAAGCGGTCCGGTCGGCGGTCACGCTGCGGCGGAGGATTTTGGATCTGTCGCAGCGACGCAGTGCCGGCGCCTTCTGGGATGCGCCGCTCACGGGGCGGGCGGCGATTCTTGGCGAGCTGACATCGTGGATCGCGAGTCAGGCGCCGGACGGCCGGATTCTGGCGCTGTCGGGAGAGCCGGGGATTGGAAAGACTCGGCTGCTGAACGAGGCGGTGCGGATCGCGACGCTCAAGGGGATGCGGTGCGTAGAATATCGCCCGAGCGCGGCGGGCGGGGAGCGGCCGCTGGCGGGGCTGTTCGATCTGCTGCCGCCCCTGCTGTCGCTCCCGGGGGCGGTCGGCTGTTCGCCGGCGTCGTACGCGCGCCTGACGGAGCTGGCGCGCGGGGTTCAGGTCGAGGCGTCGATGCCGGAGGATCGCAGCGACTCCGCGTTTCGATTTGCGACCCTTCGACGGTCGGTGCTCGATCTCATCGAGGCGGTGCTGGCGGAGACGGGCGTGCTCGTGGCGATCGACGACGCGCACGCGCTGGATCGGCCGTCGCTCGAGATTCTTCTCGACGGGACGCGTTGCCCGGGGAATCGGTTCGCGTTGTTGCTGGCGACGCGCCCGTTTGGGCCAGCGACGACGCTGCTGGATGGGCGGACGGACGTTCGCGCGGTTCGCGTGCCGCCGCTCGGTGAGGCGGACGCGCGGGCGATCCTGACCCGTGATCTGGGACCGGAGGTCGCGGCTCAACAGGCGCGATTGGTGGATTGGGCGGTCGATTTGGCCAACGGCAACCCGTTTTTCCTGGTGGAGTTGTCGGGGCATTGTCGACGCGCAGAAGTAGGCGAATCTCTGCCGGCGTCCCTACACGTCGCCCTTGAGCGAAAGGTCGATGGACTGCTTGCAACCGCTCGCCTTGTCCTGCAAACGTGTGCCATCCTTGGCGAGCATTCGACGTTTGAGCGCGTCGAGATGGCGCTTGGACTAGCGCCACTGGAGATGGCACAGGCCCTGTCCGAGCTTGA
>DASUGD010000249.1:0-12526 GCA_036274195.1 Gemmatimonadaceae bacterium
GCAGCAAGTGGTAGTCGTGGACCCACACGATATCGCCCGGATGGAGCGCGCGCACGATTTCGTCTGCGAAACGCGCGTTGACGCTTCGATACGTCTCCCAGTCGCAGGCGTCGTGTGTCGCGGGGTCGACGTCGTGAAGGAGGGGCCAGAGCACGCCGTTGGACAAGCGATGGTAGAACCGCGTGACATCGCGCCGCGTTAGGTGCACCGGAATCATGTGACGCGTCCGCAGCCGCCTGTCGATGTCGTCCCGGACCGACGGGCGCGGCGCATCCGACAGCCCGGTCCATCCAATCCATGTGGCGGCGCGCCGGCGCTGAACATGAGTCAGGCCGGTAGCCAGGCCACCGCTACTGCGCCCCACACAAACATCACTGCCGTCCGCGACCAGCGTTACGGGCAATCGGTTCGACACGATGAGCAGGCGCCCACCACGGATGTCCTGCGCAGCCGGGCTCGTGTGCGGCAAGAGGGTTGGCGGCTGCTCGCACTTCATCGGACATCACGCGGCGGCCGGAGCATCGCGCGAAACGCATCCGCAAGTGACCTCACCTCCCTCGCGAACCCGTCGAGCGCGTCCTGAAGAGCGATCGTGTCGTCGCGCAGGCCCCCATTCCCCGGGCGTCGACCCGTGTGGAGCAACACACGATGTGTGTACGTCGAGACAGCGTAGTTGAGGTCGGCGCTCGCGTCGAGGAGTCTCCGTACGCGCGCCGCGCGATCAGCTTCTCCAGCGCCGGGCGCCAGTCTCAACGCAACCAACTGTCCGGCAAGCTCGAGATCTTCGGACGTCAGGGCGAAGGTGTTGCTCATCGTTGCTTCAGTCATGCCTGTCACATGGGTTGGTGTGCCAGTTGCGGCATCGTCGAGAGACGGCGCACGCTGTTCACGCGCTCGCGGCAAGACCGTTATTCCGTCCCGACAACGCGTGACGTGCGCGGACCGCGGCTGCGCAAGCGGGGTTGCATTCGGTGGTATGCCAAGTACCTCTAACAGGTAAGCAGTGACTGGGTTGGAGCACCGTGAAACGGCCCAGCCCGTTCGACGGATAGCTCGCCAGCGATTTACCCCACGCAGCACACGCTAGCCGGCGCGCATCAGTCAAGCCTCAGGCGGACCTCAGCCAGCCCTCAGAGCATTGCCAGATCTCAGGTTGCAAACACTCGGTGCCGCGGTCGTGACGCGCGTCACCGGCGAGCCGCTGGGAGGCGCCGCCACGCAGCGACGTACGGTGGCGCTGCTCGCAGCGCTCGCGGTCGCCGGTGAACCTGGCCTGAGTCGCGACAAGTTGATCGGGCTGTTCTGGCCCGAGGTCGACTCGGATCGAGCAAGACACTCGCTGACTCAGGCCCTCTACGCGGCGCGACGAGCGCTCGACGTCGACGACCTGTTCAAGGTCGGGACCGAGATCCGACTGAATGATGAGCGCATCACAAGTGACGTCAGAGAATTCGAGACGGCCCTGCGCTCCGGCGACCTGCAGCAGGCGGTCGAGCTCTATCGGGGTCCGTTTCTCGATGGCTTTTTCGTTCCCGACAATCCGGAGTTCGAGCATTGGAGTAGTGCGCAACGCGAGCGTTTACGGACCAAGATGGCCGGCGCGCTCGAGCAGATTGCCGGCACGTTCGAGGCGGGAGGCGACTACCGCTCCGCGGTCGAAACGCGAAAGCAGTTGGTTGGACTGTTCCCGTTCGACGCCGCCGCCGCGGTGAACCTGATGACGGCATTGGCCCGCTCGGGCGATCGCGCCGCGGCGCTCCAGCACGCCCAACTGCATGCGACGCTTCTCAGGGAAGAGCTCGGGTTGGATCCAGATCCCGTAGTCGAGGCGCTGGCCGCGAAGCTCAAGGAACCGGTCGAGTGGATACCTAACGACAACGCCGCCGTCACTGCTGGTGCCGTGGCGGAAGACCTGGCTCTCCTACCACAGGAATCGGACGGGGGAGAGCTGTCTCCGGACTCGACTCAGCCCGATCGCCTCAGTCCAACACCGACATCGCGCCCGGTAGCCATCGGCGTTTGGCGACCGGTCTCGCGCTCCCGTCCCTGGCTTCGCTTGGGAATCGTGAGTTTCCTGGCGGCATCGCTCGTTGGCGCTGGCGTGTTGGTCGGGCGTGGCAGCCGAGCCACGATTGCGTATCGCGATATCGCGCTGCGTCAACGTGTCGTTGTGGCTCCGTTCCGTGTCGTCGGCGCCGCCCCCAGCCTCGCCTATCTCCGGGATGGCATCGTCGAGCTTCTCTCGACTCGGCTCGCGGACGATACCGCCGCGCGGTCGGTTGACGCCGGCGGCGTCCTGGCAGCGTGGCGGGCCACCGGGCTCACGTCGACCGCGGCGGTGCCACGTGATACCGTCGTCGCACTCGCCGCGAGACTCGGAGCGGAGCGCGTTGTCCTCGGCGGCGTCGTCGGCGACCCGGCCAGACTTGTCATCACGGCGAAGGTCGTTTCGGTTCCCGCTGGCGTCGATCGTGGAGAAGCGTCCGTGTCCGGCCCTGTGGATAGTCTTACGGCGCTCATCGACCGCCTTGCCGCGCGGCTGCTTGTGGCGGATGCCGGCGAGGAGGAACAGCTCGCAGCCTACACGACGACATCGCTCCCCGCCCTCCGAGCGTTTCTGGCCGGCCAGGCCGCTTTCCGGCGAAACGACTTCACGCGCGCACTGACACAGTATGACGTCGCGCTTCGGCGAGACTCGTCGTTCGCGCTCGCCGCGCTGTACCGGGCGCTCGCCGCGGACGAGCTGAACGATGCTTCCCAGCTCCAGCTCTCCATCGCACTCGCGTGGCCCGGTAGATCCTCACTCAACGACCGGGATCGCTCGGTGCTCACGGCGTTCTCTGGCCCACGGTATCCTGCAGCGTCCACGGCCGGCGAGCTCTCCGCTGCGTGGCGGCGAGTTGTTGACCTCGGGATCACGAGCGCGGAGGCGTGGTCCGTTTTCGGCGCGCGCCTGGTGCACGACGGCGCGTCGGCGGGTCTCGCGAACTCGTTAGGCCAGGCCGTCAGCGCGTATCAGCGGGCACTCGCCTTGAACCCGGAATACGTATCGGCATGGCGCGCGCTCGCGCGACTCGGCGCACAGTCGGACTCGTTGGCCGACGTGGCAAACGAGAGCGGCTCCACCGAGGCGCAACGCGACGCTGCCGCCAGGATCACCCCGTTCATTCGGTGGCGCGCCGCGATCGCGACGGACGACACTGCGACACTCCGGCGATTTCGCGACAGCCTGCCACTGCTCGGTCCCGTTACGCTTCGCGCTATTGCCCGCGGGAGTCAGTTCGACGCGATCGGGATCGAGGATGGTGTTCACGCGCTCGCCGAGTTGCGGCAACGAGCGACGCGGATGTCGGACATCGCGGCGCTGGCACTGGCTGAGCACAGCCTCGCCATGAACCGTGGCCGCCCTCGTGAGGCACTCGCCGCTACGTCCCGGCTTCGACGAGCGCTGCCGAGCTCTCACGCGTGGCTCCGGCTCAGAATTCTCGATGCCTTGTATGGCGATGGCGACAGCACCGCAGCGGGAGCGGCAGCCAGGGAGCTGACCGAGCTCGCCGGTCCCGGACCTTCGCGTTCGACGACGAGTTCGGCCACGTGGATTTCCGATGTGTGTGTGCTCGCCCAGTGGCGTCTGGCGCACGGCGATACGGCTGGGGTGCGGGAGTCGATCAAAGCCCTCGCGTCTGCTCGTTCCGACATCCCGTCCCCGTTTCCGGTGAGCCCGGCGCCTAACGCGTGCGCCGCGCTGGTCGACGCGGCGTTGGCGGTCGTCCGCGGGCTTCCCGACGCGGGGGCGCGTCTCGAGCGGATCGACTCGTTGGTGTTCACGCCGCAGGTCACTGGCGATGCCATCGCGTACGCTCCGTTGCTGTTGGCACGCCTGCACGAGCGTCGTGGCGACGCGGCTTCTGCGTTGCGGGCACTTCGGAGGCGGACCTACATGTCCGGCTGGCCGAGGTATCTGGCGAACACGTGGCTCGAGGAAGCGCGGCTTGCGACGCAACTCGGCGACACGACCGGCGCCGACCTCGCGTACCGCCAGTTCCTCGCGCTCCGCAGCGACCCCGAGAAAGATCTCGTGCCGGAAGTCGAGGCGGTCAAAGCCCTGGTTGGGCCACTCGTCGCCGGTTCGGACACGGCCATACAGGCTGGCCGTTGAATGTTGCGGAGCGACCTCGCCGAGAGAGTCGGCCGGATCACGCGGTCGCGAGCACGGTGCCGCGTTCTGTCTGCTTGCGGCGCAGCACTCCGGCGGACACGAGCGCGATGATGAGGCCCACGGGGAACGGCTCGCCGAACGTGGCCACGGTGACGAACAGCGGATTCTCGACGCGCCGGACCATGGTGTCCATGTCGGCCCGCACGGCAGCGATTTCGGCCTCGCTCTTTCCACTCTTCCGCGCCCGGTCCACGACGGACTCGGCGTACTTCGTGTAGAAGTCCGGCATGAACTTGTAGTAGATCACTTCCCACGTCACGACGTAGCACAGGCTCGCGATCGCGGCGATCAGGATGCCGGCGCCAAACGCGCGAGCGAAGCTGATCGTTCCGCCGAGGACGTTGTCGCGGTACGAGCGAACCCCGAAGTACACGAGCAGGAACGCGGCGACCATGCCGGCATAGCCGACGATCAGGCCTTTGGCTCCGTGGTCGTCGATGAACGGCACCGTGGCGACCATGAACACGGCCATGATGGCGCCGGAGATCAAGCCGAACGTCCAGACGATTCGTTTCATTGGATGGCGGGTTGGAGACGGCGCATTCTGCACTCGCGAGTGTGATTGCGCGTCACCCTTTCGAATGATTCTCACCGAAAACGTGAAGAATCACCAGTTTTGGGATGGCGTCCAGGTTCGGCGCGATTGACCGCGATTACCGGCGTCCGCGGACGGGTCGCAGCCGCCGGCCTCCGGGAGAGTACCGGTCGTCCGAGTCGCGGGTGCCCTCGTTCGACTGTCGCACGATACCGGTCATCACGATGTCGTAGTGCAGGCCTTTGATCGCGAGATTGAAGGCCTTGACCAGATACGCGCCCGGAAAACGGTGCAGCCGTCGCTGTCTCACGAAGTACTCGCGACTCCAGCGATAGAGCGTCCGGAGGTCCGCCGGAGCCGCGGATTGGCCTTCGATCTTCTGCTTCAGGCTCGCCGCCCACGCGTCGACTTCCGCAAGCGGGCGCTCGCGCTCGGCGCGTACCACGGCCTCGCGAGCACGATCGACCAGCGTCGAGAGGCCTGCGCTGTCGCTAGCTGCCGCGGGCGAACGTTCATCCGCCGGTAGCTGCTCGACCCGCTGTTGCATCTCGATCGCCGCGCGCCGCGCGGCGCGGAATCGCGTCAGGTCGCGCCAGACACCTTCCCAGAGCAGACGGAAGTACTCCCACCGGGCGCGGCCGAGGATGCCTTGGCGCCACAGCGATCGCCCTGCTGCGCGAACGTCCGCAGCCCGCGTACGGCCTCCGTGGAAAATGTGCGGCTCCAGCTGCGCGAGGAGCGCGCTCGAGCGCCGATACATCGCACCAGGGGAGAACAGCCGCTCGAGTATGGTATGGTAGCCGCGTGTCATCTCGCTGGCCGTCATCCGACGTGGAACGAACTGCACGACGTCGTCGGTGTTGTTGCCTGAGAATTCGGCCTCGCGCAGTCGTCCCTCGGCCCGGAGCCGCTCGGCCAGCGGCGTGTGCGGAATCGGCGTCAGCATCCCCGCCATTGCGGTGGGGATGGCGACCCGCGTGGCGAACGCCGCGATCGCCTCTGCTGTCTCGACGGTGTCCTCGTCGCTGCCGAAGATGAATCCCGCCATCACCTCGATGCCGGCCCGCTGGATCGCGGCAACCGTTTCGCCGATGCCCACCTTGAGGTTCTGCTTCTTGTTCATCCGCGCCAGCGCCGCGGGGTCGGGGTTCTCGATGCCGAGGAACACCTCGGAGAAGCCCGCTGCCCGCATCAGCGGCAGCAGGTGGGCCAGCTTTGGCGAGCCGAGGTCGAGGCTCGCCTGGGTGTAGAACGAGAACGGGTAGTCGTGCGCGCGCTGGAAGTCGATCATGACGTGGAGGATCGACTCGATCGCCTCGGGATTCCCGACGAAGTTGTCGTCGACGGTGAACACACCGCCGCGGTAGCCTAACGCGAGCAGGGCGCCGAGGTCGTCGCGCACCGATTCCAGTGTCCTGGCGCGGGTGAACCCACCGTTGAACTGGATGATGTCACAGAAGTCGCAGCGGAATCGGCAGCCCACGGTCGTTTGCATCATCATCGCGCGGTAGTCCCGCATCCGGAGCAGATCCCATCGCGGCGGTGGCGTGCGCCCCAACTCCTTGAAGATCGTGCGGTCATTGAGGGCCCGGCGTGAGCCCGGCTCCTGGGCGGCGATCGCGTCAGGGATGAGCAGGACGGGGGGCTCGTCGGAGTGCCGGCGGCGTTCGGTGCGAAGCAAGCGGTCGATCGCCGGCACCCACTGCCCACCTTCGCCCCAGACGAGTAGGTCCAGCCCACGACGGAGAACCTCGTCGGACGGCGTGCGGGCCTCGAGGATGTGGCTCCGGTAGCTCGAGGGGTATGGGCCGCCGAGAACCCACGGGGTGTCGACACCCTTCGCCGGACCGGAGAGCACGGCGACGAGCGACGGCTTCTGGACCGACATGGCGCTCACGAACACGGCGTCGGCCGCGGCGATGCGGGCACGCAGGTCGGCGTCGGACATGCGGACCACGTTGAGGTCGATGAGCTCGAACGACCACTCGGCCGGCATGAGCGCCGCGAACGTGAGGAGCCCGAGCGGTGGGAACGCTGCCTTGGCACCGACCATCGGCATGATGTGCCGGTAGCTCCAGAACGAGCTGTCCGGGAACTCGGGGTAGAGGAGAAGTCCTCTCACGGCAGGTCGCTCATGGGCAGTATGCGTGACACGGTGTACGTCACCGCATAACGCCGCCGGCGGCAGCCGCGCGGCGTACGGTCGGCTCCTCGGCGCCGAACGGCAAACTGATGCGGCCTAGGCGCGGTACTCACTCGAGAGCGGAGGAGTGAGCGCGTCGCTGATTTCCACGAGATGGCTGGAGATCCGGTGGTCCGCGCTCAGCCGAACGTCACGCGCAGCACTCCGCATCCGAAATGCGTCGCGCTCGGCTTCGGACAGCGCGTCCCACCACGCCCAGCTCACGACGATGCGAGACCCGCGCGGGAGGTTACCGGCGTCGATCTCGCCGAGCGCCTCCTCGAGCGAGCGGCAGCAGCGATAGGGGCGTGGCGGCCGCTGGTCCGCTTCCGCTCGTTCGTGTCCTCGGTCGATTCCGGCTTCATTCATCGTGTACCTCCCATCGGGAACGTCCCGTCTCACGCGCGCCACATCCCACAGCGTTAGGCGCAACGCCGTGCTGCATGGTGTGGAGTGTGCGGAGTGCGGCGGTACCGCCGGCCCACACACGGTGCTCATGATTGAAACCCCACGACGACTGCCGCCGACGGCGCGTTCGCCACAGAATGCAAAAAGGGGCCTGCTCGCAATTCGGCAGGCCCCAAATCTGCTTGGAACGTGTCCACGCGCTCGGCGCGTGTGTCGCTTGGAATTGAAAATAGTTGGTTCGCCTCGCTACCGCAACAGGTTCGATCGCGTACGTTACTGCACCCGCCAGGGCCGCATTCATACCAATTGCGCCTAACGAAAGACAACCGGCTGCATCGCGCCGGTGCGTCTGGCGCGACGACCGTGAGCACTCCCGCGACAGCGCTGCGTCGCCGACTGCCGGCGAGCCCTGGATCCTGCGCGAGGGTTCCGTCCGCACCGTCGTGCGGTGTACGTTAGGCGGCCTCTCCGCGAATGCCCGTCGCGACGAGGCCAGTGTCGGCGTCGGCGCATTGCTGTGAGGCGGCTGCCCGGCCGGGGCGGGCGAACGTTCGCCCAGAAAATGGCGACGCACATCCTCGCTGGCGATGAGCTCGTTGCTTGTCCCCTCGGCAAGAACGCGTCCGGCGAAAAGTACGCAGGCACGATCGCAGAGCGACAGCGCCTCCCGAACGTTGTGATCGGTGAGCAGAACGCCGATCCCGCGCGACCGCAGTTCCAACAGAATGCCGTGAACCTCAGCGCGGAGTTCCACGATCCAGGATGCTCGCATTCCGCTCACCGGGTATCGGAGTGCCCCCGACACCACGTCGGGGTTCTCACGCAGGTCGGGCTGTGTCTATCCACCTGGCCGGACTCGCCATTCCAGGCGACGTTAGGTTCGAGGGCGCGGCACAGTGCCGATGTCGGCATTTCCGTGGAACCCGCAGTGGACGTGACCAACGATAGCGCCGACATCGCGGTGCCCTCGTCGTTACTGGTGCCTGCCGCGGAGCGGATGGTCTTCGGAGGGCCTGAGCATGCGTCTCCCGTTTACGAGCGACCAATTCCTCGATGTGTTCCGCCAGTACAACCAGGCGGTGTGGCCAGTTCAATGGGTGCTGGCAGCGATTGGCGTCATCGCGGTCGTGTTGGCGCTCCGCGACGAGCCGCGGGCGAGTCGATTGGTGAGCGTGTTGCTCGCCGTGCTGTGGTTCTGGATGGCCATCGCCTACCACCTGGCGTTCTTTGCCGATCTCAGTCGGGTGGGCATCGTGTTTGGTGTCGCATTCGGCCTGCAAGGCGCCTTGTTGTCGTGGCTCGCCGTGCGCAAGCAAGTCACGTTGTACCGGCCGCGTTCTCTGGCGGCGATGAGTATTGGCGCAGTGCTCATCGTGTACGCCCTGATCCTTTACCCGATGCTCGGTGCGCTGTTGGGGCATCGGTATCCCACCAGTCCAACGTTTGGCGTGCCGTGTCCGACTACGATCTTCACACTCGGGCTGATGGTGTCGGCAGGCGGCTCGATCCCCCGCCGGCTCCTCATCGTTCCGCTCGCGTGGGCCGTCGTGGGAACGAGCGCTGCGTTGAATCTTGGCATGACGGAAGATTTCGGTCTGCTGGGCGCGGCGATCCTGGCCGCGGGCGTGCTCCTCGCGAGGAGACACCGCCCACAGGCCGAGACCCGGCTCGGCGCATTGCGTGGTTGACGGGCGCTATCCGACACGATCGCAGGGCCACCCTGGCACTGGCGCTCGCCCGTGCACGCCAGATTGCGGTGTCACAGGCACCGGCTCCGGCGATCGGCATCGTCGTGGCCGACGAGGCGGGCGCGCCACAGGCCAACGCGACGATCACGCTGTACCCGGTGCCGTGGTTCCAGAACCGCGTCGATCCCAACCCGAGGTTCGTGGTCTACTCGAACGCCCAGGGCGAGTACGACTTCCAGCAGAACCCGTTCGATCCGGGGACGCTCGGTTCGCCCTGGTTGATGTCGTACCCGAACTACCTCGTTGTCGCGCGTGCGGGGACGCTGTCGGGATATGGATGGATGCCGATTACCGATGTCCAGAACACCTGGTTCAGCAATCCGACGGCGACGTACCGGCTCCGCATCACGGTAAGGGCGACGCCCTAACGAGTGAGTACCTGGCGAGAGCGCGCTTCGTCAGCTCGTGACGAACGCGCTCTGCCACTGCCCGCCGCGCCCCTATCGGTCGGCCGGCTCGAACAGCTCGACCGGGTTGCCGTCGGGGTCTTCAACCTGGATCTGCCTGCCGCCAGGCCCGACCTCCATCTCGTTGCGAAAGCGCGCGCCGCGTTCGCGGAGCTCCGCGATGCGGGCGGGAAGGTCGTTCACGCGGAGGATGACGCGGTTCCAGCCCCCTGGCTCCTGCTGGCGCCCGTCCGGCATCCCCCGCGAGCCCGATGCACCAGGGCCACTCAGAACGAGCTTCAGCTCCCCGATAGACACCTGGCCAAACGCGGGCAGGGCCTGGTGATCCAGTTTGAAGCCGAGCGTCTTGGTGTAAAACTCGACCGCGCTCCGCACGTCGCGGACCTGGTACCTCACACCCCAGAGCCCGTGGATTCGAATCGGCTCGGCCGACGAGTCTGCTGACTTCCCGTTGTGCATGCTGACCTCGTTCGTTGTTCGGTCTCGCGTATCGATATCGTTATCGATATGGTCGAGGCAAGTCGACCAGCGGACCATCGACTGCGCCTGAACTTGCGGCGACAGCAGTCAAGAGTGCCCGGATGAGTGGTAGGACGCAGGACGTTCGCCAAAGAAGTCGGCCGGAGGAAGGAGGCGGAAGAAATAATCGTGGCAGCGGCACGCCAACGTTCAGCCAGGCCCACGCTCGGACGCGGGGTAGCGTCCGCCGCGTTCGCGTTCGTGCTGACCATGGGTCTGGTGAACCTGTTCGGCGATGCGACGTACGAAGGCGGCGCCAGCATCAACGGTCCGTTTCTCGGATCGTTAGGCGCGACGGGGGCGATGATCAGCATCATCGCCGGCGTCGGAGAATTCCTCGGCTACAGCCTTCGCTCGGTCTCAGGCTGGGTCGCGGACAAGACGGGCAAGTACTGGCCGGTGACCTTCGTCGGCTACGTGATCAACCTGTTCGCGGTGCCAGCCATGGCGCTCGCTGGAAACTGGCAGGTCGCGGGCGCGCTGATTCTCGCCGAACGCGTCGGCCGCGCCATTCGCAAGCCGACGGTCGAAGCCATGCTCTCCTATTCGACCGGGAGGCTTGGGACCGGATGGGTCTATGCGCTGAACACGGCGCTCGACGAGACCGGGGCGACGATCGGACCGTTGCTCATGGCGCTCGCGGTCTACCGTCACGTGAGCTATCGGTCGGCCTATTCGCTGCTCACGATCTCGGCCGGCCTTGCGCTCATGGCGCTGATCGTCGCACGCATCGTGTTTCCGGTACCGTCGCGGCTCGCCGAGCAGGGCGAGGGCACCGCGAAGAGTCGCCGCTTCACTGGCGCGTTCTGGTGGTACATGGTCGCGGCCGCGTGCTTTGGCTCTGGCTTGATGAGTTACGAGTTCGTCTCGTTCCATCTCTCGAGTCACGGCACCGTCGGCGACTCGTGGATTCCGCTGTTTCTCGCGATCGCCACGTTTGGCGGCATCATTGCGAGTCTCGTCCTCGGCCGCCTCTACGATCGCATCGGCGTTCGCGCCGTCATCATCGCCGTCGTCGTGAGCGCGTTTTTCTCGCCGCTCGTCTTTCTCGGCGGGTTTGGAGTCGCGCTCGCTGGGCTCGTGCTCTGGGGAATTGGCTATGCCACGCAAGACACGCTGCTCAAGGCGGTCGTCGCGGATCGGCTCCCGGAGGGCCGTCGCAACTTCGCGTTCGGCATCTTCTACGCGGGATACGGCGGGGGATGGCTGCTCGGCAGCATCGCGACCGGTCTGCTTTACCGGGTTTCCGTCACGGCCGTCGTCGCGTTCTCGATGTCCGTGCAGCTCGGATCAATTCCGATCTTTCTATTCGCGCGCCACATGGAGGCGCGAGCTGGATGATCCCGGCCGCGATGGAATCGCATTCGCGATCTTGGGCCAGGAAGTCGCGCGCCACCTGACGTGAGCATCGTGGCGCGCGCAGTTTGCGGCTCACCCGGATTGCTCGCTAGGCTGCGGCGGCCGCCGGCGTTTCGATCGTCACGAGCACCTGCGACCGGTGCGTGAGCGTCGCGTGCGCCGGGCAAGTCCGGGCAACCCGCTCGAGCAGCCCGACGTACGCCGCCGGAAGCGGCGCGGGCAGGACGACCCGAGCGACGAACGCGCCAACGCGATTCGGGTTGCCTGCCGTGTGCTGCTCGACCTCTACCCGCATGCCTTCGTACGGCAGGTTGCGCACGTGCAGGAATCGCTGTACGTAGAGCGCAATGCAGGTGCCTAACGCCGTTCCGATGAGCTCGAGCGGCATTGGCCCGGCATCGGCGCCGCCGCCGCGCTCCGGCTGGTCGACGACCACCCGATGTGAGCGAATCTGCGCCGCGAAGCGCACCCCACCCTCGTGCGTCACGACGATCGGCTGGTGACTGGTGTCCGACATGGCCCGCGCCCTCAGGTTCTCCGTTGCGCGATGTGACTGCGTGCCCCTTGGCGATACCAACATGCGCCCAGGCGACAGTCGCGTCTGTCGGACAAAGCTGCTCGCCACCGGAGGAAGTCCTGACGTGGTAGTCGGGGAACTCACATGCCTCACGGTTCGCGCGCGGTTGCCGTTCTTTCCACCTTCTCCCCATTTCGTTCGTGGGGACCGGGTGAGCGGTGGCTGAGCCGTTGATTGACAGAGGCGCCGGCCGGAATCGAACCGGCGAATAGCGGTTTTGCAGGGACATGACGCGCTAGTTCACTACTGCGCGGTATCGCCGTCTTGGCGCCGAATCACCGCTCGTAACGTGTGGCCAATTCGCACGTTACTCCTGATTCGATAACGATACTGCACCGGCCATGACCCGCGATAGAAGTCGATAGCCGGCGGTCTTCTCCCACATTTCTCCCACAATGAAATGTGGCGGCCTTCAAAGCGATTCAAAGCCGCTAGCAATGAGCGAGATCAATTGACGGGAGCTGTCCCAGCGTGTTGGCCAGCTAGAAAAGCGGGATCACGCAATGAAACGATGACTATGTGTCCGATCCGCGCCAATAGAGTCGGTGCATGGTCATTCCAGAACGGCACTC
>DASUGD010000250.1:0-33497 GCA_036274195.1 Gemmatimonadaceae bacterium
ACGATCGCGAGCGCGATCTGCATCGCGACCAGCCATTGCCGCGCGTGGCGGGATGACCGGCTTTCCGCGCCCGACCGCGAATCGGACCGCAGCACGCCATACGACTGAATCCGCGACGCGACGAGGCTGGGGAGTACTCCGAACACGAGCAACGCTACGACTGTGACCCCGACGGCCACCGCGAGTGGCGGGCCGAGCGAGCCTAACGCGTCGATGCGGGGAACCTGCGGTGGCGCGGCGGCGCGCACCAGTTGCAGCGCCACGAGGGCGGTCAGGAGCCCGAGCGCTCCGCCAAGTACTCCCAGAAGCGCGTTCTCGACGGCAAACAGTCGTACGACGTCGATCGACCGGGCACCGATGGCCCGCCGAACGGCAATCTCGCGAACGCGGCCGAGGAGCCGGACGAGCGAGAGGTTGCCGATGTTGACACACGCGATGACGAGCAGCAGCGCGACTGCGATCGTGAGCGCAATGACGGCGGCCCGTGAGCCGCCGAGCACCGTGTCCGCGAAGGATTGCGCGGCCATGCCCGTGATTTCCCAGCTCGCCGCCCTCGAGACGGTGGAGTCTCGGGTGAACGGAATCACCCGTTGCGTGAGCGCGAAGAGGGCGTCTCGTGCGGTAGTGATCGGCACGTTAGGCGCGAGACGCGCGATGATGTCTACTTGCGCGGAGCTCGATGATGGCGGCATCGCGATCCACGCGTCCGCCGTACTCGGGTAGGCGAAGCCCGCGGGCGCCACGCCGACGATGCGGACGTGCTGCTGCGTGGAGGGAATGACGAGGGATCGGCCAATGACCGACGGATCGTCGCCGAACTTGCGACGCCAGGTCGTGTAGCTGAGCACGACGGCGAGCGGCGCGCCGGCCCGCCCGTCGTCCGCCCGAAGCATCCGGCCGAGTGCGGGCCGTGTGCCGAGCAGCTCGAAGAAGTTCGCCGTTGCTCCTGCCAGGTTGAGCACGACGACGTCGCTGCCGTTCATGAACGGCTGCGGCCGCACGAGGTGGTAGACCCCGGTGACGCCTCGGAAGATCCTACCGAGTTGCGCGATCTCCGGGAGGTAAGTCCCCGGCACGTCGAGGTGCCGGCCGCTGCGGTCCAGCGGGTGCATGATGACCACGCGCTCCTGGTCCGCGATCGGCAGTCGGTCGACGAGGACGGTCTTGAAGACCGTGAACATGGCGGTCGACATCCCGATGCCGAGCGCGAGGAGAGCCAACACGGCGATCGTGAAGCCAGGGGTGCGCCGAAGTGAGCGCACGGCGTGGCGGACGTCGCGGAACAGCATGTCCATGGTCCTCCTGGCGAGGTCGCTCCGTCGAGCGGTGTGTCTTGGGAATCTACGACGGCGGTTCAACGCGCTGAATGATCGCCGCCGCCGCGAGGTCGCCGGTCACGTTGAGGATCGTGCTGAAGATGTCGGGAATCGCATCGACCGCGATCAGGATACCGATCCCCTCCGCCGGCAGCCCGATCGCGAGAAACAGCGGCGCGAGCATGAGGAAGGCGCCCCGCGGCACTCCGGGGCCAATGAATGGAAGGAAGATTGCCGCGACGGCGATCGTCGCGAGCTCGCGCGGCCCGAGGTGAATCCCGTAGAACCACGCCACGAACAAGGCACCCACCGTCCACGACACCGGCGCCGCGATCTTGAACGCCGACACCGCAAGCGGAAGCACGAAGCCCGTCACTCGACTCGAGAGCCCCAGAAGCTCCGCGCCCTCCACGAGGGCCGGCAGGCACGCCATCGATGAGCTCGAGCTCGCGGCAATGAGCTGCGACGGAAGCATCGCCCGCGCGAATCGCCCGCTCGGGATGCGCGCGACGACCGCGACCACGACGTAGAGCAGCGCCACCACCGCCAGGCTCGTGCCGGCGTACACGGCGATGTAGAAGCCCACCGCCCCGGCGAGGCCGACGCCGACCTGCGCCGCGAGGGGCAGGACCAGACAGAACACGCCGACGGGCGCGGCGGCGATCACCCAGCGCACGAGCACGAGCAGCGCGTCGCCTAACGCCTTGAAGAACTGTACCAGCGTCGCCCGGCTCGCGGCCGGAGAGTATGCGATAGCCAGCCCGAGGAGCAGGCCGAAGACGATGAGCGGTACGATCTGCCCGGTCGCCGCCGCCGCGATCGGGTTGGGCGGCACGAGCGACACGATCCATGCGCCCAGGCTCTGTGCCGGCCCACTCGCCACGACCTGACCCGCCGCCTCGGCCGCGCCGGCCGGCAACGGTGGGCGAGTTTCACTGCGAGGCAACAGCGCGAACACCGACGGTACGGTCGGAATGACGACGAGCGCCGTCCCGGCCAGCAGCAGGCCGAACACGAGGATCGTTCGACCGCCAATGCGTCCGATCGTCTTCCCATCGCTTGCCGACGCCACGCCGGTGACGAGCAGCGCGACGATCAGCGGAATGATCGTCATCCGGATGGCGTTCACCCACAGCGTCCCGATCGGCGCGACGAGGTCCGCCGCGTTATGCAGCGTCGCGTTGCCCGACGCCGCGACCGCCGCTCCGAGTACGAGCGCGAGGACCAGCGCAACGAGGACGCGCGCGCTTTCGTTCACGCCGGCTACATCATGAGGTCGCCGCCATTGATATCGAGCGACGCGCCGGTGATGTAGCCGGCCGCCTCCGACGCGGCGAAGCAGATGAGATCCGCAACCTCGAGGGCCGTCCCCAATCTCGGTACCGGGTACCCGGCGGCCAGCCGCTCGAGCAGCTCCGGCGTCGCATGCTCGCGCGTGAGCTCGGTGTCGATCATGCCGGGGCAGACGGCGTTGACGGTGATGCCGAACTTGCCGAGCTCCTTCGCGGCTGCCCGCGTCAGTCCCAGCAGGCCGGTCTTCGACGCGGTGTAATGCGCGCCGCCTAACGTGCTCACCTGGCGCCCGGCGGTGGACGAGACGTTCACGACCCGGCCGTACTGCTGCCGCTTCATCGCGGGCAGTGCCGCTTTGATCAGCAGGAACGGCGCCGTCATGTTCACCTCGAGCGCGCGCCGCCACTCTTCGGCCGACAGGTCATGGAACCGCGTGGACAGCGCGAGCGCGGCGTTGTTGACGATGATGTCCACGCGCCCGAACTGTTCCAGCGTCCGGGCAACGATCTCCTCCGGCACGCCTGGGGCGGCGAGGTCGCCCGGCAGGGCGAGCGCGCGGTCGCCTAACGACTCGGCCACGGCCTCGGCGCGCTCGCGGTCGCGAACGTTGACCGCCACGGACGCACCGCGCTCGTACAGCCGCGCGGCGGCGGCGCGGCCAAGACCGCGCGCGGCGCCGGTCACGATGGCGACGCGGCCGGCGAAATCCTGGAGGTTGGTGGTGGGCGGCACGGCGAGAATCTAGCCGCCGAATTTGTTCAGTGCGACTTCGCGGCCGGCTTCGCTGCCCGGAGTGCGCTCTCGCGCAGCGCCGCGAGCGCAGCAGGCGAGTAGGCGCGACCGTCCGCAACCACGAGTGCTATGCGGCGGGTGTTGCGAATGTCGCGCAGCGGGTCGGCATCGAGGACCACGAGGTCCGCGACGCATCCGGCGCACACGGTGCCGACCGTATCGCTGGCGAAGTACCGCGCCGGCTCAGCCGTCGCGGTCCGTAGCGCCCGCCATGGCGAAAGCCCGGATCGCACCAGCGCCTCGAGCTCCGCGTGCATTCCAAATCCCGGGACGCTGTTGGGGAGTGGCGCGTCGGTGCCCGCAAGGATCGGCACTCCATTCTGCGCCAGTCCTTTCACGACCTCGAGCCGCTTCGTCCAGAGCGCGCGTCCGAGCACGCTCGCGTCCGCGGGCATGTCGGGCGGAATCTCGAGCGCGGCCGCCATCGCGGCGCGCAGCGTCGGCGGCAAGTAGTGCGCGAGCGTGTCCGACGGCAGTCGCTCGTTCGGCAGCGCCGCGAGCATCTCGAGGGCGACGAATGTCGGGGTCACCCACGTCGGGCGAGCCGCGATGTGGCGATACACCGGCGTCTGGTCGCTCGTGCTGCATTCGCCAAGGACATACCGGTCGAGCGGATGCGCCGCCGATAGTCGGACCGAGTCCTCCGCCGAACACGGGTTGAGGAAGCCGTCGAGGTGCTCGAGGCTCCGCTGACCGGAGTCTGCCGCCTCCTCCACCGTAACATCGGTCTGCAGGTGACCGGCGAGTGGCAGACCGCGCGCGCGGGCAGCGCGGGCGAGCCCGAAGAACGCATCACGTGGCACCATCGCGTGCACCTTCACGAAATCCACGCCGAGTCGGGCGAGGGAGTCGACGGCGGCCTGTGCTTCCTCCGGTGTGCGGACGACGAAGTGCGGAAGCGCCGCGTCGCCACCCTGCACGTACGGCCCCGAGGCGACAATGCGCGGTCCGGCGCGCGTGCCGCCGCGGATTTCCTTCCTCCACCGCTGGATGGTGGCGAAGTCGCCGCCCATGTCCCGGACGCCGGTCACGCCGTTCGCGATGTAGAGCCCGAGCAGCGACGCTCCACTCGGCACGGCTGTGTGAACGTGCATGTCCCACAGACCGGGGATGACGAACTTGCCCGATGCGTCGACGACGCGGGCGTTCGCGGGAACCTTGATCGTACGCCCCGCGCCCACGCTCACTACCCGTCCCCCATCGACGACGATCGTGCCATCCTGAATCGGGATGGAGTCCTTCATCGTGTAGACCGTGGCGTGAATGATCGCGAGGGGCCGGCGTTCGGGGACGGTAGGCGACCCGGCCTGCTGGGCGTGGACGGGTGCGGCAAGGGTGACCGCAAGCAGCGCGAGCGTTCGGCGAAGCGCGGGTCGCGGCGCGATGACCTCGAACGAACTGGTGCTCGGCATTCGGAAGGGTGTTTGGCCGGAGTCGGGTCGACGAAGCCGTGAAAGCTAACAACGATTGCGCGCGGCCGCCGTGCCATCGCGGCTGGAAAAGCAGGTTCGGCTCACTCTACGTTACGTCATGCCAACGATGCTGTTGCAGGTCGCGCTCAATGGCGATTCGATCCATCCGGCAACGCCGCGCACGCCAGCTGCCATCGCCGAAGCAGCTCGCGCGGCCGCGGATGCGGGCGCGCAATCGGTGCACGTGCACGCGTTCGACGATACAGGCCGCGAGACCCTGGACGGCGCCGCCTGTGCTCGCGTGCTCCGCGCGATCCGAGCGCTGTGTCCTGCGATCCCGATTTCGTTGACGACGTCGGCGTCGATCGTGCCGGACCCAGCAGAGCGTTTCAGGATCATCGGCGCATGGAAAGAGTTGCCTGACCTCGTGACCGCAAACCAGGGCGAACCGCGAATCGTGGAGCTCTGCGACTTGCTGCTGTCTCGAGGCGTCGGTATCGAGGCGGGGTTGCTGACGAGTGACGATGCGCGTGCATTCGTGCGTTCCGGGTTGGCAGGCCGGTGTCGTCGCGTCCTGATCGAGCCGCTCGACGCCGGGCCTAACGCTGCCCTGCTTCACGCCGCGGAGATGGAGGACATTGTGGTCTCCGCAGGTGTTGGCCTGGAGCAGGTTCACCACGGGTATGGCCCGGCGTGTTGGGCGGTGAATCGACGTGCCCTCGAGCGAGGGCACGGTATACGAACCGGGTTGGAGGACATCACGCTGCTGCCTGACGGCAGCGCGGCGCGAGACAACGCTGATCTGGTCGTCGCAGCCGCCCGTCTCATCCGCGAGCACATACGGGGCTCCGGTCGTACAGCTTCATCCACTGCCTAACGCGAAAGGTGAGTCGCAAAGAACCGACCTAGCGGAACTCGCCCCGTTCGAGAATCCCAGTGTCGGCCCGTGGACCCTGGCGGGTTCACTTCACTTCACGCGCTGCCCTTCGACTCGCCTGTCCACGATGGCCGTAAACCGCGGGTCCGACCGAAAACCGCGGCGCAGCGGGTTCGCCCGCATGTCGGTGTCGATATCCCGAGAACGGGGCGCACGACCGGATGCACCGGACGCTCAAGCGGCGGCGGTCAAGCCAGTGCAGCGGACCTGCGCGGCGCAGCAGAAGCAGTTCGACGCGTTCCGCCTCGAGTACAACACCGCACGACGCGTTAGGCGGCGACACGCTGGCCTCGCACTACGCCGGCTCGCCGCGGCCGCGGCTCCCGACGACGGAGTACCCAGGCACTTCCTGGTGAAGCGCGTGACCGACGCCGGCACGTTCCGCCTCCAACAGCGTTTGCTGTACATCGCGAACGCGCTCGTGAACCAGCACATCGGCCTGGAGGAGACCGACGACGGGGTGTGGGCGATCTACTTCAACCCCGTGCTCCTCGCGACCCTCGACGAGCGCGACTTCGTCATCCGCGGGTAACCCGAAAAGTGTCACCCATGTCCTCGGACACTTCTGTTACCTATCGCTCCGGTTGCTCACGTCGCGATTTCTTACGTTGCCCTCGTTAGGACAAGGAGCGCGGCCGCCGGGTCGGCGTCGAACGCGGATGTCAGCGTGGCGCGCACGCAGCACGGCTTCGACCTTGTCGGTCGTGCAGTTCCCAAGCCGTATCCATATCACTTTGGGCGGCGCACCTCGCACGAAGCCGCGCTGGCGGAAGTCGTCGTCCTTGGTGACGATCGCGAACCCTCCATCTGCCGCGTGCCGCCAGACGGACTCGTCGTCGGCGGTCTGCAAATTGAGCTGACGGACGTGAACGGACCCCGGATAGAGTTCAGCGAGCCGCCGCACGAGGCGCGGCGAGAGGTTGTGGTCGAGGAGGAGTTTCAGGGCCTGCCTCGCGGGCGCCTAGGCGGCCGGGTCGGCGATCAGGCGGCGCTCGCGGTCGGCCGCGAACGCCAGGGCGGCGCGGATATCGTCGCGCTCGAGGTCGGGGAAGTCGGCGAGGATCTGCTCCTCACTCATCCCGCCAGCGAGGTAGTCCAGCACGTCGTACACGGTAATGCGGAGGCCGCGGATGCAGGGCTTGCCGCTCCGCTTCCCGGGCTCGATGGTGATGCGCTCGCGGTAGTCCATGCCTTTGAGAGTAGACCGCTTGGTGGGCTGGGGCAAGAACGGCAGCCCGTGCTTATGGACGCGCCGTGTGGCTGGCTAACGCGAATTGGGCACTTCCGTCATAACCAGGCCATTCCGGCGAGAACCGTACAAACCGGCACGTTTATGCCGCCGAATCCGGGTATTGGCAGCGAGCTACCACATCCGCCCCTAACATGACGCGACGTCATGCTGTTCCGCCCCGCGGAAAATACCCCACCGGGTTCGGCGGCGAGGCATGCCGCACAACCCACTGGCGCCGAGCATCTCCCTCATCAACCGCCAGGACCACCCCGCAACCGGCCACACCCCCGGACCGCCGCCCTCCCCTCAATGGCCTCGGCATACCGCAGCAAACACGGCGCGCACCCCTTCAGCCGCCTCACACCTGCTCAGCGTCACCATCCCAACACCCCACCGGCACATCCAACGGGCTCCGAACCCCCACTCCGTCATCCAGCGCGTCCAGATAGATCATCGTCGTCGACACATCGCGATGCCCCAACAGCTCCTGCACCGTCCGAATGTCATAACCGTTTCGCAGCAGCTGAGTCGCGAACGAGTGCCGCAGCGTATGCGGCGTGACACGCTTCGCCAAACCCGCACGACGCGCCGCGTCGGCCACCGCCCGCTGAATCGTCGTATCGAACACATGATGGCGACGACGTTGACCGGTCACGCGATCTACATACTCGCGACTCGCCGGGAACACCCAGGTCCACCGCCAATCGCGGTTCGCGTGTGCACTCTGGCGGCCGAATGCTTCCGGCAAAACCACGTACCCGCCGCCCCGCTGTACGTCACGCCCATGCTGCCGCCGCACCTGATCGATCCGCTCGGCGACGGCATCCCGCAGGACACCCGGCAGGACCGTAAACCGGCCCTTTCCTCCCTGACCGTCGCGAACGTGAATCCGCCGCCGAACGATGTCCACGTCCTTCACACGTAGCGTTAGGCATTCGGCCAGCCGCAACCCGGCTCCGTACAACAGCGACACCGCGAGTCGGTGGGCAGGTACAACGGCCTCCACCAACCGCGCTGCCTCGACCGGCGCGAGCACAGCGGGCGGGGCACCGCGGCGTCGCACTCGCGGAATAGCCGCCGGACACCGGGGGACGGCGTGCACGCGGGCGAGCAGCCGTTCCCCACGCGGCCCTGAATCATCGGCGCCATCCATGCCGCAAGCTTGCAGATCCACGCGGCGCGACCAGCATCCTCCCGCCGCCCATCAGCACGTTACAGCGCGCCGCGCCCCTTGATCTCGAGATACTTGTTCACGACCGCCGCGGTCATCGCCTGCGGCGACACATCGAGCACCGTGACCCCCGCCCGCCGCATCCGCTCGAGCACCGCCTGACGACCTGCCACGAGCTCCTCCGCCGCCGCGCTCGTGTAGAGCGCGAGCTCACGCTCCCCCCGGAGCGTGGCCGCCTCGAACACCGCGTCATTCCGAAGCGCCACGACCACCACCAGGTGGCGCGCCGCGCCGCGCGTGACGTGCGCCACGAGCGAACGCGACGCCCGCTCGTCGATCACGTCGGTAAAGAACACGATCAGCGCCCGACGACGCTGCCGAGTCGCCAGATAGCGGAACGCGCCGGCGTAGTCGGGCTCCGCCATCGTCGCCGTGACGGGGATGAGCGCATTCCTCACGAGCCGCAGCGCCGCGTCACCCCGGGTCGGTGGGACGAACGCCCTCACGTCCTGGTCGAACACCATCGTCCCAACGCGATCGCCCGACGTTGCCGCCACGTCCGTCAGCACGAGCGCCGCCGACAACGCATGCTCGAGCCGCGAGAACTCGCCGGCCAGCTGTGTCATCGCTCGCCCTGACTCGACCATCGTGAAGATCGTCTGCGACTGCTCGATGGTGAACTCGCGCACCATGTGCTTTCGGCGTCGCGCGGTCGCCTTCCAATCGATGTAGCGGGGATCGTCGCCCAGCGCGTACTCACGGAGGCCCGCAAACGCTCGGCTGTCGCCGCGTTGCCGGAGGACACGGACGCCCGCCGTGTGCAGACGATGCTGCACCGCGAGGAGCCGGAATCGCCTGACGTTGGAGACGGATGGTGTGACGAGGATCGTATCGGCCGGCGCAAACGTCGCCCGCGACGCGAGGAGTCCGAGCCGCGTGCTGGCCTGTGCTCCCACCCTGCCTAACGCGGCAAGCCCGCGCACCATGCCGGAGACCTCGAACGGGAGCGTGGCTGTCCCGCGCTCGGGGAGATCGACGGCGACCGCACATACCCCACCCTTCACCGACGACGGCATCTCGTCGACGACGCGGACCCGAAGCGCGCGAGGCCAGACGGACCGCAGGGTATACACACCCTCGACCCTGTCCCCGATGCCCACGGAGCCGGGAACCTCGCGCTCGATGACCAGTCCACGGCGCCCGGGAAGCAACACCCAATCCACGAGCATGAGCACCAACAGCACGACGAGGCCCAGAAATCCCGCGTACAGACCAACACGCCCCGGCAACAGCCAGAGCACGCCGGCGCCCGCGACGGCCCACGCGAGTCGCCGCGTTGGGACGATGCGGAGCAGCAGGCGTTCCGGTTTCGAGATCTCGGTCATGGCGACGGCGACGGGCGACCGGCGACTGCCGGGGACGGGGGACGGACGACGGGCGACGGAGGAACGGCGGCTGGTGGCTGGCTGCTCGTGCTGGCTGCTGGCTGACGCTGGCTGCCGGCTCGTTGGGCTAATAGCAGCAGCTATTCAGGAACTCTGATTCGTGAAACAATCATGTCGACGACTTCATCCACGGTGCGACCCTCCACCTCCAACTCCGGTGCCAGCGTGATGCGATGACGGAGCACCGAGCGCACGCGGCCCTTCACGTCATCGGGCACCACGTAGTCCCGCCCCTCGAGCACCGCCCCGGCACGCGCCGCACGCATGAGCGCCACCGACGCGCGCGGCGATGCACCTAACGAGATCGACGGGTCCCCACGCGTCCCACGCGTGATGCCGGCGATGTAGCCCTGGATCTCCGGCGCCACCCGCACCCGGTCCACCAGCGCGCGCAACGCCCGCACCTCGGCGTCGCCGGCAAGCGGCGCCACGAGTGCGCCCACCTGCTCCGGGTCGAATCCCCCTTCATGCGACGCGAGCATCGCGAGCTCCGCCTCCTGCGACGGATAGCCCATCACCGTCTTGAGCAGGAACCGATCGAGCTGCGCCTCTGGCAACGGATACGTGCCCTCGTGCTCCACGGGGTTCTGCGTCGCGAACACCGTGAACGGCGCATCGAGCGGATGCGTCACCCCGTCCACCGTCACCTGACGCTCGGCCATCGCCTCGAGCAGCGCCGCCTGCGTTTTCGCCGGCGCCCGGTTGATCTCATCGGCCAGCAGGATGTCCGTGAACACGGGGCCCGGCCGGAACTCGAACCCCACCGCCGGATCGCGCAGCATGCTCACACCAGTCACGTCCGACGGCATGAGGTCGGGCGTGAACTGGATCCGCGAGAACCTGACGCCTAACGCGCTCGCGAGCGTGCGCACCAGCAGGGTCTTCGCCGTCCCCGGGACGCCCTCGATGAGGACGTGCCCACGGGCGAGGAACGTCACCAGCGCGTCCTCGATCACGGCGTCCTGCCCGATGACCCGCTGCGCGACCGCCGCCTGGATGCGCCGAACGAGCTCGGCGCCCTGCTCGAGGGGAAGAGCCGATGGAGAGTCGATCGCGGTCACGAGGATCGGGGAAACGAGGTGAGTGAAGCTTCGAGCCGGCGCAGCGCCTGCCCGACATCCTCCAACTGGCGGCGCGGAACGGGCCGCTCCAACGCCTGGCGGACGAGATCGATGTCGCCCGACCGCGCCGGGACGCGCTCACGCGCCCACGCGAGGAAGGCATCATCCGTCGTCGCGTCGCCCCTGCCGCCTAACGAACGGTCCACGCGCCGCCTGACGCCGTGCACCAGGCGCAACGTCGCCGTCCGGGTCGCGCCAACAGCGCGGTACGCGCGGGCCAGAGCGTCCACGTGCTCGAGCGGCGAGCGGCGCTCGATCCGCTCTGCAGCCCGAGGCGGAATGAGCCGGGGACCGATGGCGAGCAGCACCACGAGGCCGGCGGCCGCCAACTGCAGCACGAAATGGCCGGACGCCGTCCGCCGCAGATACGTGACGATCCCGCGCACGGTCCCGGGCTGCTCGCCATAGCCCTGATGGTACTCATCGAACACCAGCCGCTGACGTCGCCCGCCGCCGGGCGCGTCCTCGCTCGCATACTCCAGCATCCGGATCGCCACGACGTCCGCGCCCCATCGGCAGACCCGCAGCACGTCGTTCCGGAGAAGATCCGGGTCGGCCGCAACCACCACCCGTCCACGCCCGAGCGGGAAGCCGATCACGGCCGGCAGCTCGTTACCGGCAACGCCGCTGACCGTTCGCACGGTCGCCAGCGCGCGCGCTCCAGCAGGCCGCTGCCCCTCCCATCGAATCGCGAGAATGTGCGTTTGCCGGTCCGGCCAGAACGGCAATCCGGCGCTCAGCCAGCCCGCGTCGCGATTGGCGCAGGACGTCGTGTCCTCTGCGACGAGCGGACCCGAGGCCCCGACGATCAGCTGCGCCGCGCCCACGACCGATCCCGCTCGCGGCACCCTGCTTCCCAGCCCGAGCGAATCCGCGAGCGGGCCACTCCCGAGCACGAACACGAGCCCCGCGCCGCGCCGCACGCGATCCAGGATCTCGTGGGTCTCCGTCGCGCTCGGTGCAATCGGCGGGTCGAGCACGAGGTGAACCGACGTCGTGTCGCCTAACGGGATCGAGTCGGTCAGACGCTGCGTGGGCTGCCAGCCGAGCCGCCCGGCGAGCTCGAACAGCGCCGCCGCGCCCTGCGACTCGGTCGAACGCGACGTGAGGCGCGCGTCGCCCGTGCGCCCGCCAGTGTCTTCGGGGGTCAGCAGCGCAACGAGCACGATCGCCGCCGCGAGAATCGCCAGCACGATGCGACGACGGCTTCGCCGAGGTCGCGACTCGGGGCCGATGGGCTGCGTCACGCGGCGCGCGCCTCGGTGTGCACGACACCCCGCGCATGCTCGCGGAGGGCCGAGTACGTCTCGGCGTCGCACGTGCCGGTGCCGAACAGCACGTGATCGTAGCGTCGCCCAAACCGTCGGAACTCGGAATGCGCGGGCGAACCACGGGTGCGCAGCTCGCGTGCGTAGTCGCCGCTGGTCTTCGACGGATGCAACCGAAGCTGCTCCGCAGCGGCAAGCCGCTCGGTGACGCCCCGATAGAGGAGGTGCGCTGCCGCCGTGTAGTCGCCGCCAGCGGCGATGCGGTCGGCTTCCGCCCACGGATCGCCGCTACCCTGCACCGCACCCGGCCGTGCCCGTCGCCGGCGCTCCTCGGCCTCGCTTCCCAGCCAGAGCCGCGCCGCGATCGCCAGCAGCACCAAGATCGCGAGCCCGAGGATGATCCACTTCATGTTGGGGATCTCCGACAGCCCGGAGAAAAACCTCCGGACGAGCGCTGCCAACCAGTCGAGCAGCCGGTCGAGAAGCGTCGCTCGCACCGATCGCTGATACGCGGGCTGCCTGACGATTGCCGCCACCGAATCCTGGATCGCCGCCGCCGGCCAGGGTTGCCCCGGACCCTGCATCCAACCCGTCAGGCCCGTCAAATGGCCTCCGCCATCATCTCGATGTCGTATCCTTCATTGCGGACGCGCGCGTCATAGTACAGCAGCATCTCGATGATCGCGAACATCGGGTAGGCAGCGATGGACGCGGCCACGGTGAGGATCGTCGAGATCACGATGCTGCCGGTCATCGCGGCAACGATCGCGACGCCAAGGTAGACGACCACGAAGATGATGAACGCGAGGAGCGACGTGCCGAGGATGTGCAGCTTGTGCCCGCGCGAGAGCTCGGCCGAGCGGCCGAACGTGCCGAAGGCGCCGCGGCCTTCGATGACGACGCCGGCGGTGACGGCGAAGTAGCGCGCCATGACGTACAGGAAGCCGACGAAGAACAGGAAGAACCCGATGACCATCAGGATGTACTTCAGGAGCAGCGCGAACATCACCGTGGGGAGGCGCACGAGCGCGTCGCGGACGGCGGCCGCCGGCTCGATACGGCGACCGAGGTAGTCCTCCGACGCCAGCCGCACGATCACGGCGCTCATGAGCGAGAGGCTGACCCAGTATCCGAGCAGCATGAGGCCGCCGAAGCCAGCCGTTAGGCGGCTGAGCTGCTCCTCGATCCGCGTCGCCGGCCCGATGATGATGAGCTGCAGCGCGAGGACCGGCGCGTAGCAGAGGGCCGAGACGAGAAGGTAGGTGAGCGGGTCGCGCCGGTAGAGTTGGAGCGCCGCGTCGACGATCTCGCTGGCGGTTCGCGGGCGGAGGGGAAGGGGCGTCGAGGACAATTGGGGGATGAGGGACGGGGGGATGAGGGATGAGGGATGGGGAAACAACGATTCAAACGACGGGCGACCTGCTGGGAAGATGCCGCGAGTCGGTTGGGTCGACCAGCGGCCTCACAGCGCCGGTTTGCGCTCCTGCCCGTGCCGCTCTCTCACCTCATCCCTCATCCCACATCCCTCATCCCTTCCCTCTTTCGCTCTTCCGTACCTCGTCTGTATCGTAGGCGTGGCCGATACCCCTCATCCCGAGCCGACACCTTATGGAAGCTGCCATCCTCGCATGGCTGCAGAATCTCGCGATTCGCGCGTTCGGCATCTCCCTCTTTCTGCTGCTCGCAATCGACGGTGCGTTCGCGCTGGTTCTGTTCGCGACCCGGGATCGCGGAATCGTGAACCGGTGGACGTCGCGGGTGCTGGCGGTGAATCTCGTGCTCGCCGGCACTGGCGTCGGGGTCCCGGTGCTCGCGCTCGGCTCTCGCCTCGTGGTGCGTCTCGTGGCGCCAATGATCCCGAGCCCTCCCGGTGGCTATCTCAACGCCGACGTCGGGGATGCCGACGATAATCCGCTGCCGCAGGTGAGAGTGATCAAATAGGGACTGGGGACTAGGGACTGGGGACTCGGCCGGGAAGTCGTAAGCGCCGAGGAGCCTTCCGCTGCAGTAATAGCCTCCCGGCCGAGTCCCTAAGTCCCCAGTCCCTAGTCCCCAGTCCCATGCTCACACACCTCATCCTCGCCACACTGCTCGCCCAACAGCCTGGCGGCGGCGTCAGCCAGTTCGTCAACGTCTCCGACTCGGTCGTCGCCCTCACGAACGTCAGGGTGATCGACGGGACCGGCGCCCCGGCACGAGACGGGCAGACCATCGTGCTCAGGAACGGCACCATTCTGTCGGTCGGCGACGCGTCGAGCGCGAAAGTTCCCGCGGGTGCACGAACCATGGATCTCGCGGGCCGGACGGTGATGCCGGGCTACGTGATGCTCCACGAGCACCTCTTCTATCCGTCGGGCGGCGCGATCTACAACGAGCAGGGGTACAGCTTCCCGCGTCTCTACCTCGCGGGCGGCGTCACGTCCATGCGCACCGCCGGCAACATGGCGGGCTATGCGGACGTCAACATCAAGAAGGCAATCGACGCGGGCACGATGCTCGGTCCCACGATCGACGTGACCGCACCGTACATCGAAGGGCCGGGCCTCCCCATTCCGCAGGTGAAGGCGCTCCGCGATGCCGCCGACGCCCGCAAGATGGTGAACTACTGGGCCGACGAGGGCGCGACGTCGTTCAAGGCCTACATGCACATCACGCGTGCGGAGCTGGGCGCCGCCGCCCAGGAAGCGCACAAGCGCGGGCTCAAGATCACCGGGCATCTCTGCTCGGTCACGTTTCGCGAAGCTGCGTCGTTAGGCATCGACGACCTCGAGCACGGGTTCGTCGTCGCCAGCGACTTCGTGCCGGACAAGAAGCCCGACGAGTGCCCCGCCGGGAACGCGGTCCAGCGGTCGATCGCCGCGCTGGACGTGAACGGCGCCGGCGCGCGGGACCTCATCGCGGAGCTCGTTCGTCGTCGCGTCGCCATCACGTCGACACTCACGATCTTCGAGACGTTCGTGGCGTCGCAGCCCTCGGCGCCGGCCAAGGCACTCGATGCACTGCTGCCCGAGACGCGTCGCCAATACGAGCAGACGCGAGCGGCGCTCGCCAAAGCGACCGACACGACCTGGGCCGTCCTGCTCCGGAAGGAGATGCAGCTCGAGAAGATGTTCGCGGATGCCGGCGGACTGCTCGTCGTCGGCACGGACCCGACGGGCTTCGGTGGCGTCGTCGCCGGTTACTCGAACCAGCGCGCCCTCGAGCTCCTCGTGCAGGGTGGCTTCACGCCACTCGAGGCCGTGAAGATCGCCACGCTGAACGGCGCGAAATACCTCGGCCGCGACGCGACGATCGGCACCATCGCGGCCGGGAAACAGGCCGATCTCATCGTCGTTCGCGGCGACCCGTCGCAACGCATCGAGGACGTCGAGAACGTCGAGATCGTATTCAAGAAGGGGATCGGCTACGATTCGCCGAAGATCTTCGAGTCGGTGAAAGGACAAGTCGGGCTGCACTGAGCCGGGCGGTCCTGGCAACGGGGCGGTTGCGATACGAACTTCGGGCGCGTCATCCGGCGTAGCACCACCCGAGCGAAGAGCCACGCAATGCGAACGTTGATCGGCGCTGTCCTGCTGTGCGCCGTCGTATCCGTCGGGCCAGCCGCGCGCGCGCCCGAGGCCCCGGTCGTGCGCCCCAACGACAATCGGACACCCGCAGGCGTTCCGCGCGGCGACACGCTGTTCCTTCGCCTCGTCGTCACTCGGGCACGCTGGTATCCGCAGGCGGACAGCGGGCCGGCCATCACGGTGAACGCCGTGGGCGAGGAAGGCAAGCCGCCTCAGATCCCCGCGCCGCTCATCCGGGTCCGAGCCGGCACGTTCATCGTCGCCTCCGTGCGAAACGCATTGGCTGACTCGAACATCACCGTGACGGGGCTGCAGACGCGACCGGCCACCGCCCGGGACAGTGTTCGTATCACTCCCGGTGCCACGCGAACCTTCCGATTCACGGCGGGCGCGCCGGGCACCTACACGTACACGATGCTTACCGGTCCGCTGAACCCGCAGGCCTACGAGCGGGAGACGACCGGCGGGGCGTTCGTCGTCGATTCCCCCGGCGCTCGCGTCGATGACCGCATCTTCGTCATCAACATCTGGGGCGACTCGGCTTCCGGGAGTTACCGCAACGCGCTCACGATCAACGGCAGGTCCTGGCCGTATACCGAGCGGCTCGACCTGACGTTAGGCGACACCATGCGGGCCCGGCTCGTGAACGCATCGGGACGTGACCACCCGATGCACCTGCATGGCTTCTACTTCCGAGTCGACTCGCGCGGCGACGGCCTCAATGACAGCACGTACATGCCGTCCCAGCGCCGGCTCGTCGTCACCGAGGAGATGCACCCCGGTTCCACGATGCGCATGGCGTGGTACGCCGATCGACCGGGGAACTGGTTGTTCCACTGTCATATCGCGTTCCACGTCATTCCCGACGCCGCGCTGCTCGACCCGCCGGCGCCCGATGCGACCCACTCGGGCGACGCGAGCGTCCACATGGCGGGACTGATCCTCGGCATCAACGTGCGGCCGAACGCGAGCTGGGTGGCGCCGGAGCGGCGCGATCCACAGTCCATGCGGCTGCTCGTGCAGGAAGGAAAGCGTCGAGGACGCAGCGAGCGTGCCCTGGGCTATGTCCTGCAGACCGGTGCCGAGCCGCCGGCGCGCGACTCGGTGCAGAGTGCCGGGCCAGTGCTCGTGATGACACGCGGCCGGCCCACCGACGTGACCGTCGTCAACCACCTGCAGGAACCCACCGGGGTTCACTGGCACGGCGTCGAGCTCGAGAGCTACAGCGACGGCGTGGTCGGCTGGAGCGGTGCGCCGGGCCGCGTGGCGCCGCCGATCGCGCCTAACGACTCCTTCGTCGCGCACCTGACGCTGCCGCGCGCCGGGACTTTCATCTACCACACGCACCTGGGCGACCTCATCCAACTCACCAGCGGACTCTACGGAGCCATCGTCGTGTTGGAGCCAGGACAGACGTTCGACCCCGCGACCGACCACGTGTACGTCACCGGGTGGGACGGCACGGATGACCCGCCAAGCATCCTGGTCAACGGCGATTCCGTGCTGCCGCCCGTCGTCTTCGCCGCGGGCAAAACCCATCGACTGCGGTTCGTCAACATTGGCCCCGCCGTCCCGCTGCGCGTGACGCTCGCCCGTGACACTTCGCTGGTGCGTTGGCGTATCGTGGCGAAGGACGGCGCCGACTATCCGCCCGGCCGTGTCGCGGCTGGCCGAGCGGATGTCGAGATGGATATTGGCGAGGTCTACGATGCCGAATTCGACGCGCGCGAGCCGGGCGAGTACGTTCTCACCATCGCCACACCGGCCCCGCCGCCACACGACTCCGTGCGACGCCAGCGGATCATCGTTCGATAGCATGCAATACCCCGCGCCATGGGTGATCCCGTAGGCGGAGATTTCGCAGGCCACATCGCGCGGTCGCTCGCCGGCCGGTATCGTATCGAGCGCGAGCTCGGACGCGGCGGCATGGCGACGGTCTTCCTCGCGGAAGACCTGAAGCACGGGCGCGCCGTCGCCGTCAAGGTCCTCCACCCGGAGCTCGGCGCCTGGTTGGGCGCCGAACGGTTCCTCTCGGAAATCCGGATCACCGCGCGGCTGCAGCATCCGCACATCCTGCCGCTGCTCGACTCCGGCAACGCCGGGGACCCGCACGACAGCGCGGGTGGTCGGGTTCTCTATTACGTCATGCCGTACGTCAGCGGCGAGACGCTGCGCGCGAGACTTCGGCGCGAGCAGCAGCTGCCGGTCGCGGAGGCCGTGCGGATCGGCAAGGAGGTGGCCTCGGCGCTCGCCTACGCGCACGCGGCGGGCGTCATCCACCGCGACATCAAGCCCGAGAACATCCTCCTCGGACCGCCTAACGCCGGCGCGCCGCCCCCGACGCTGCTCGCGGACTTCGGGATCGCGCGATCGCTCGACACCGTGGCGGACCGCCTGACGGGCACGGGCATCTCGGTCGGCACGCCATCCTACATGAGCCCCGAACAGGCGACGGGCGAGCGCGAGGTCGACGCCCGAAGCGACGTGTACTCACTGGCGAGCGTCATCTACGAGATGCTCGCCGGCGAGCCGCCGTTCAGCGGGGCGAACGCGCGGGCCATCCTCACGAAGCAGCTGGCCGATCCCGTGCGTCCGGTCCGGCGGCTGCGGGACGGCGTGCCGAAACACCTGGATGACGCGCTCGCCGTGGCGTTAGGCCGCTCACCGGCCGATCGGTTCCCGGACATGGCGTCGTTCGCCGCAGCGCTCGATGGCGCTGGCTCAGCCCGGGCGCTCGACACGCCAGCGCGCGGTCCGGGGCGCCGTCGCCTCAGCCGCCTCGCGGTCGTCGTCGTGGTGCTTGGTGGTGGCGCGGCAACGTGGGCGACGTTCATGCGCCCGAGACCGGCGTTAGGCATGCCGTCCGTCCGCATCGAGCGGTTCGCGACGACGCCCGGCGACACCGCGAGCGCCTACCTCGCCGCGACCCTCAAGCAGGATGTCACCGCCGCCCTCGCCGGCTCGCGCGCCGCGCGTGTCTTCGTCACGGACTCGGCCAGGCTCTCGTCAGGCTATGCCGTGAGCGCCACCGCCACCCGCACCGCCGACTCCGTGGAGGTCACGCTGTCGGTCACCGTCGAGCCGACTGGCGAGTTCAAGGGACGTCAGGTCGTGCGCCGTCCCCTCGGCCGCGCACACGAGCTTCCCGAAGCAGCCGCCGACGCGATCCTCGCGCTCGTCGGCAGGCCGCGCACTCCAGCGCCATCGGGACGCCCGCCAACTACCGACTCGCTTGCGTACGACCTCTACCTCCGCGGACGCTTCCAGACCGACCGGCGCACGGAGCAGTCCACCCAGCGCGCCGTCTTGCTGTTCCGTCAAGCGGTCCAGCGCGACTCGAGCTTCGCCGAAGGATGGGCAGGCCTCGCGCGTGCGCTGCAGCAGGTGAACCTGCGCCGCTATCGAATCCCCGACATTCCCGCCGACCGCGTCCTGTCGACGATGTACGACGCAAGCCAGCGCGCGCTCGACGCGGACAGCACGCGCCCGTTCGTGTGGATCGCACGCGGGCTCACCTTCCGGGACCTCGAGCCAAGCTCGCGGCGCAGTGCACTGGAGGCCTACCAGAAGGCGATCGCGCTCGACTCCAACAACGCAGACGCCTGGCATTACACGGCCCTTGCCTGGGACGACAGCCTCGAGCCGGCACGCGCCGTCGAGGCGTGGCGGCGCGCCGTACGGATCGACCCGACCCATCGTCTCGCACTGAGCTTCCTCTCGCAGCACTACAACTGGGTGCACCAGTTCGACAGCGCGCGGATTTGGGCTGACAGTGGTCTGCGAATCGACCCGACCTTCCTGCTCGCCCGGCAACAGATCGCCCTTGCCCAGCTATCTCGACGCGACACCATTCGCGCGGCCGAGAATTTCCGCGCGTCGATCCGCATCGGGAAAGGTCCCGATGAGGTCCCGGGCTGGATCGGTCTGGCGGAGATCGCGCTCCTGGCCGGGAACCGACGGGCGGCGGATACGCTGTTCGCCCGTGCGCTGGCGTTCGTCGACACGCTTCACCCGACGCTGCACGACGCGTCCGCCGTCGCGTGGGGATATGTCGCCTTCGGTGACACGGCGCAGGCACTCCGGATCCTCGAGCGTTACGAACCGACCGCGGATTCGCATTTCCAGCTGCATCTGCACTGTGACGCGGGGCTGGACGCCATCCGCGTCCTGCCGCGGTTCAAGGCGCTGCTCGTGCGCCCGACAGCAGCCTGTTGGCGCCCACAATGAGGCATACTACTTTCGCCCGCTAGCCAGCCTCCCTGTCACCACCCAAGTTCAGGCGTTGGCCTCGGGCGTCGAGGCCGACCTTCAGCCTCGGACGGACGGGTCATTCGGTGTCGGCAACCGGGTCTTCGCTGGACATCGCACCGCTGGTCAGGGCGCTCGCCGATCGCTATCGCGTCGAGCGTGAGCTTGGCGCGGGCGGCATGGCGACCGTGTATCTCGCCCACGATCTCAAGCATGAGCGAGAGGTCGCCATCAAGGTCCTGCAAGCCGAGCTGGGCGCAGCGCTCGGCGCGGACCGCTTCCATGCGGAGATCCGCATCACGGCGCGCCTGCAGCACCCGCACATTCTGCCGCTGATCGACTCGGGCGAAGCCGGGGGGCTGCTCTACTATGTCATGCCGTTCCTCGTGGGCGGGACGTTGCGCGATCGCCTGCAGCGGGAGCAGCAGCTTCCCGTGGCGGACGCGGTACGGATCGCGAAGGAGGTCGCGTCGGCGCTCGCGTACGCACATGCGCGCGGGATCGTCCATCGCGACATCAAGCCGGAAAACATCCTCCTCGGCGCGAGTGACGCAGGGACGCCTTCCCCTGCGCTGCTGTCCGACTTCGGCATCGCGCGGTCGCTCGACGGCGCGGTGCGGAAGACGAGCACCGGCGTGACGCTCGGGACCGCCGCGTACATGAGTCCCGAGCAGGCCACGGCGGAACCGAACATCGACGGGCGGAGTGACATTTACTCGTTAGGGTGCGTGCTGTACGAGACACTCGCCGGCGAGCCGCCGTTCACCGGCCCGAACGCGCGCGCAATCCTCGCCAAGACGCTGTCCGACCCGGTACGCCCCGTGCGCCGGCTTCGGAACAGCGTTCCGGATTTCGTGGACGCCGCCCTCATGACCGCGCTCGCTCGCTCCCCGGTGGACCGCTTCCCCGACGCCGCCGCGTTCGTCGCGGCGCTCGAGGGCGACACCACGCACTCCGGAGCGCTGAACGCGCTCGAGCGCACACGCGCGCGACGATGGGCCAAACCGAGGGTCGCCGCGGGCCTCGTCGGCGCGGCCGCCATCGGGGCCCTCGCGTGGACGGCCTTTTCCCGGCCCAGGGTTGCCAACGCCGCTATTCCAGCGGTCCGGCTGGAGCGCTTCACCACACGCGCCGGCGACACCGCCAGTGCTTACCTCGCCGAGACCCTGCAGCAGGACGTCACGAGCACGCTCGCGAGCTCGCGTTCCGCGCGGGTGTTCGCGATGGACTCGGCCAAGTTGCCTTCGGGTTACGCGGTGGCCGCCATGGCCGAGCGTAAACCGGACGCCGTCGAAGTCCGCCTGACTGTCTCGAAGGAGCCGGACGGCGAGGTGGTCGGCACGAAAACCGTTAGGCAGCCGCTCGGTCGCGCGCAGGCGCTCCCCGAGATGGCTGCGAACGCGATTCTCGATCTCGTCGGCAGTCGGCGCCCTGTCCCCAGGGCCGTCTCCAGGGGCACGAAGGACTCCGTCGCCTACGACCTGTTTCTCCGCGGGCGGTATCAGACGGATCGCCGCACCGAGTCATCCACCCAGCACGCCATCAGCCTGTTCCGGGGGGCGATCGCGCGTGACTCGAGCTTCGCCGACGGGTGGGCCGGGCTCGTGCGCGCGTACGCGCAGGCGAACTACCGGGGCTACGACATTCCCGACGTTCCTCGCGATCGCCTCCTCTCACTGATGCTGGAGGCCAGCGATCGGGCACTCGACGCCGACAGCGCGCGATCGTACGTCTGGGTCGGGCGGGCGGTCGCGCTTCGTGAGATCGAGCCGACGAGCCGACAGGCGCAGCTCGCGGCGCTCACGCGTGCGATCGAGCTCGACTCGACGAATGCCGACGCCTGGTACTACACGGCCATGGCGTGGGAGGACAGTCTCGAGCCGGCGCACGCGGCCGAAGCGTTCCGGCAGACGCTTCGCCTGGACCCGACCCATCGAAACGCCCTGGGCTTTTTCGCGCTGCACTTCATGTGGGCGCGGCAGTACGACAGTGCGCTCGCGTGGGCCAATACCGGCAAGCGGATCGACCCGGCGCACATCCTCATTCGTCAGGCGTTAGGCATGACCGAGCTCGCGCTCGGTGACACGGCGCGCGCGGCGGAGGACTTCCGAACCGAGATGCGCGTGAGCAACGGCCCGGACGAGGGGTTCAGTGCGGCCGGGTTGGCCGACGTCGCGGCGCGTCAGGGCGACAAGGCCACAGCCAGCTCGTTGATCCGTGAGGCGATCGCGGCGACCGATACGCTCCGTCCGACGCTGCACGACGCCGCGTTTCTGGCCTGGGGCCTGGCGGCAACCGGCGACAAGAACCGGGCGATTCGCCTGCTGGGGCGGTACACGCCGAGGGCGGATGCGCACTTCCAGCTCCATCTGCAGCGCGATCCGCTGCTCGACCCGCTGCGGTCGGTGCCGGCGTTCCGGGCACTGTTGGTGAGGAAGGACAAGATCGAGATTCCGGGCTCCTGAAACCGCCTCGCGGGGCTGTCGTACTCCCCAGAGGACAACTCACCCGGGACTCTCGTGACCACACGCATCGTCCGCGTGGCGGCCGCCGTATTCGGCGCCGCCCTTTTCGCCATTCCCACCCACCACCTCCGTGCCCAGGATACCACGGCCAAGGGCCGTGAGAGCGACAGCCGTCGGAGCCTGGACATCGGCGTCAACGGTAAGGGCATCAGCTTCGGCGACTCGAAGGAGTGGGCCGGCCTTCGGTTCAACTATAGAGATTCGCGACTCGTCGAGGCGAACGGCGTCAACGTGACGCTCTGGCACCCGTACGAGCATGGCGCCGGCCGTGTGAACGGACTCGCGATCGGCTTGCCCTTGACCGGTGCAAGCGAGCTCAAAGGCCTCGGAGTCGGCGTGTTCGGGTTCGGCGTCGAGCACCGATTCACCGGCATCGGCATTGGCGGGCTCGGAATGGGCGGTGGCGGTGACATGCGAGGCATCATGCTCGCCGGCCTCGGCATGGGAGGCGGCGGGGACATCAGCGGCATCAGCGTCGCGGGCCTGGGGATGGGCGGCGGCGGAAATCTCAATGGAATCGCGATCGGCGGCCTTGGCGCCGGCATGGGCGGAAACCTGACGGGCCTGTTCGTGGGCGGGCTCGGTGCCGGTGCCGGTGGCAACGTGAAGGGGATCGGCATCGGGGGCCTTGGCTTCGGTTCCGGCGGCAACCTGCGGGGCGCAGCGATTGGCGGGCTCGGTGTGGGCGCTGGCGGCACCGCGAAGGGGCTGTTGATCGGTGGGTTGGGTGGTGGCGTTGGCGGGGACCTCACCGGCGTTGGGATCGGGGGCCTGGGCATCGGCGCCGGCGGTGACATCACCGGGCTCGTGATCGGCGGACTCGGCGCGGGCTTCGGCGGGACACTCAGAGGCGTGGGGATCGGCGGCCTTGGTATCGGTGGCTCGCGCATTCGCGGTCTCGCGATCGGCGGCCTCGGGGTGGGCGGCATGGACGTCGAGGGCGGCGTCATTTCGCCGATCATGTTCCGCGTCGAGCGCGGTGGCCGCTTTCAGGGTGTCGCGGTCGCCGGGTACAGCCAGATCAGAGGGCGGCAGGAAGGCTGGACGATCGGCGTGGTGAACTACGCGCACGATCTGCGCGGCGCGCAGATCGGGCTGATCAACATCGCCAAGAGCAATCCAAAGGCGACCCGAGTACTGCCCATCTTCAACAAGAACTTCTCGAAGTAGAGACGCCGCAAATGCCACAGGTAATTGGTTACTGGAATTGGTTACAGGTAAACGAACCCTCGGGATGCTCATCCAGCTGAGAGAGACATCCCGAGGGTTTCTAATTACCTGCAACCTGTTCCAGTACAGTAACCAATTACCAGTCCCAGTAACCAATTACCAGTCCCAGTACTCTGTCACCAGTAACCAGTTACCAGTGCTATGCTGTTTTGATTGTCCGCGATGCCTCGTCCCACCTAACGATCGCCTTGCGGAAGTAGGACTCATTCGCCATGTGACACGCGAGCGCCGCGTTGTGCCCGAACGTCGCGTCCTCGGTTACCGGATTCCGCGAGCGCACCGCGTTGAAGAACGTCGTGAGATGCGGCGCGAGCTCGTCGAAGTCCGGTCCACGGAACGTGATCGTTTCCTCGAGCGGCATCTTCGCGATCTGCGGATCGTTCTCCTTGTGCCACTCGCGCTCGTACGCCTCGCGCATCGCGCGCGGATAGCTTCCCGTGTAATAGCTCGGATACATGTCGCGGCCGCTCTGCGGCGTGAGCGTGACCGTCGAGCCGGTGACCTCGAGGAGCCCCTTCGAGCCCTGGATGCGATACGTCTCCGGCATCGACGTGCCGAGGTTGAGACGCAGGTACACCGGCAGGTCGCCGTAGTAGTACGAGACGGCGTGAACGTCCGGCATGTTGCGTCCGTCCGGCCAGCGACGAATCCCGCCAACGGACATCGCCTGCGTCGGCGGGCGGTTCATGCCTAACATGTAGTTCATGCCGCTTACCAGGTGAACGAGCAGGTCGCCCGCGACACCAGTCCCGTATTCCTTCCAGCAACGCCATCGCGCGAAGATCTTCGGGTCGAGTGGACGCTTCGGCACGCGACCCTGCCACGTATCCCAGTCGAGGTTCTGGAGCGACAGGTCGGGCGGAGGCGGATACTGCCACGCGCCGGTCGGATCGTTCCGACCGAGCCAGCCCTCGACGAGCATCAGGTCGCCGATCTTGCCCTGCGCGATCAGCTCCTTCGCCTTCGCGCACACCTGCGAGCTCACACGCTGCGACCCGATCTGCACGATCCGCCCGCTCTTCTTCGCGGCATCGAGCATCGCGACGCCGTCCTCCGCGTTGTGCGACATCGGCTTCTCGCAGTAGATGTCCTTGCCCGCACTCACCGCGTCGATGACGACCTGACGGTGCCAGTGATCCGGGACGGCGGCGATCAGGCAGTCGATGTCCTTGTTGTCGAGGAGCTCCTGATAGCGGCGGGTCACCGGGAGGTCGGGGCGCACGATCTCGCGGGCGAGCACGTGGCGGCCGTCGTACAGGTCGCAGGCGGCTGCGCATTCGACGTCCGGCAGCTGGATGGCAGTGCCGAGTAGCCCACTGCCCTGCATCCCGACCCCGATGATCCCGAATCGCACACGATCGCTCGCCGCTCCGCGAGGGGCAGCGCGCGGCGACGCGGCCGCCGCCGTCGCAAGGAGTGGTTCCCCCAGCAGCGACGCCCCGGCGACGGCGGCTCCGATGCCCACGAACTCCCGACGCGACACGATGTCCCCACTCATGACACAGCCTCCGTTCAATGTCCCGGGAGGATTATGCGACGGGACGAGCCATAACGTCAGAGCATGGCGCTGGCGGGTTGCGCAGTCCCGCCGAACGGGGCTGATTAGGCGCCATGCGAAACCTCGCCTGCCCTGAGGCCTGCCCCGAGGAGCGCCCGCGACGAAGGGAGCGTCACCGACGACGGGCGACGCTCCGCCCTGCCCGACGACTCCTGTCGCTCGGGCTCCTCGCTTCGGCGTTAGGCGCCCAGCCGCCACGCGCCGACTCCATTCCGCTCCCGGAGCATCCGCGGCCCGACTTCCAGCGTTCGGCGTGGCTGAACCTGAACGGGCGATGGGAGTTCGCGTTCGATCCGGAGGATTCCGGCGAGCGCGCCGGTTGGGCCGCCGGGACAATGCCCGCGGCGCACTCGATCCTCGTACCGTTTTCCTGGGGCGCTCCGCTCTCCGGCGTGGCGGACAGCGCGGACATCGGGTGGTACGCCCGCCCGATCCGCGTGCCCGAGGCGTGGCGAGACCGGAGAGTGTTCATCGTGTTCGGCGCGTCCGACTGGCGGACGACCGTGTGGCTCGACGGGACGCAGGTTGGCACCAATCAGGGCGGCTACACGCCGTTCGCCTTCGAGCTGACGCCTCTCGTTCACGCGGGCAGCGAGCAACGCCTGGTCGTGCGGGTCGACGACTCACCGCACGCGTTCAAGCTCGAGGGCAAGCAGGGGTACGGAAAGGCGCGCGGGATGTGGCAGACCGTGTATCTCGAGGCGCGTGGCGGTGACCCACTCGAGTCCGTGCACTTCACACCGACAGCTGACCTGGCCGGCGTCGGCGTCGACGTCCGTCTCCGTGACCCCGCCCCGCGCGACCTCACGGTCCGCCTCACGTTCACGAACCGGGACGGACGGCCGTCCGTCACGCGGCGCATCGCGAAAGGCGGCACCACCGCGCACGTGGACGTGCCGCTGCCTAACGCGCACCGCTGGTCGCCCGACGATCCGTTTCTGCACGACGTCACCGCCACGGTCGAAGGCGGCGGCCTCCCCGCCGACACCGTGCGGACGTACTTCGGCATGCGGACGATCAGCGTCGTGAACCTGCCGGGAACGAGCTATCCCTACGTCGCGGTGAACGGCACGCCGGTCTTCCTGCAGCTCGCGCTCGACCAGGCCTATCATCCGCAAGGGTTCTACACATTTCCAACAGACAGCACGCTCCGGGATGAGATTCTGCGCGCCCGCCAGATCGGTCTCAACGGGCTGCGCGAGCACATCAAGATCGAAGCGCCGCGCAAACTGTACTGGGCCGACCGGCTGGGCGTGCTGATCATGGCCGACGTGCCAAACTGGTGGGGCCCTCCGGATTCAGCCGCCTTCCGCGAGCACGAAACCGCGCTGCGCGGCATGATCGAGCGCGACTACAATCACCCGGCCGTGTTCTCGTGGGTGATGTTCAACGAGACGTGGGGCCTGACGACGAAGTCCGGTGACCGCGAGGTGTATCTGCCGGAGGCGCAGCGCAAGGTGGCGAGCGTCTATCGCCTGGCGAAATCGCTCGACGCCACGCGGCTCGTGGAAGACAACTCCGTATGCTGTGGCCGAGGGCACACGGAAACGGACCTCAACTCGTGGCACGAGTATCTGCCCGGATGGCGATGGGAGTCGCACGTCACGCGCTTGAGCGACACGACCGCCCCACGGTCGACGTGGAACTTCGAGCCGCCCTACAGCCAAGGACGACAGCCGATGATCAACTCCGAGTTCGGTAACGTCTGGGGCTACGAGGGCAGCACCGGTGACGTGGACTGGAGCTGGGACTACCATCGCGCGATCGATGCGTTCCGCCGGCATCCGAAGCTCGGCGGCTGGCTCTACACCGAGCACCACGACGTCATCAACGAGTGGAACGGCTACTGGCGGTTCGACCGGTCGTGGAAGGAGACCGGACTCGGGGAGGTGGTCGACGGGATGACGCTCCGCGACCTGCACTCGCCGCTGTACATCGCCGTGGGTGACCCGGAACTGAATCGTCGGGCACAGCCCGGAGAGCTCGTCGACGTCCCGCTGTACGCCTCGTTCCTGAGCGGCAGCTCGGCGTTCGGCGACTCGCTCGTGCTGCGCGCCGACGTCTCCGAGTGGAACACGCTCGGCGAGCGACGCACGTGTGCCACGATCGTTAGGCACGTGCCGTACCGGCCGTGGATGTCGGCGCCGCTCGCGCCGCTGCGCGTGACGATGCCCGACGAGCCATCGGTCGTGGTCGTCGCCGTTCGGCTCGAGGATGCCACGGGCACCGTGCTCCATCGAAACTTCACGACGTTCATCGTCGAGGGCGAGCCACCGGCCGAGGCGACACTGGCCGATGGATCACGCGTCCGCATGTCGCGCGTGGGTGCGACCGCCCCCCGTGACGCACACTGGTCGCTCAAGCAGTGGACGGTGCTGGGCGACCGGAAGATGAACGGCGCCGGCAGCGGGTTCTTCGAGTATCGGATCGCGTGGCCGACCGGGCTCGATCCGCGGAGCGTGGCCGGCGCCACATTCCTCGTGGAAGCCTCGTCGAAGCGGCTCAATGGAAAGGATCGCGACTCGACCACCGCTGCCGACGATGACTACATGCGCGGTGGCGGATTCCACGATCCTGGCCGCAACCCGAACAGTTACCCGATGACCGGATCGAAGCCGTATCCCAGCGCCGTGGTCGTCCGGGTCAACGGCGTGCTGGCCGGCCGGCGGGAGCTCGCGGATGACCCGGCCGACTCACGCGGCATTTTGAGCTGGGCCGCGCAACCCCACGACGGTCATCTGTACGAGGCCGGCTCATACGGGCAGCTCCTTCGCGTGCCGATCCCCCAGGACGCATTGTCGCAGGCCGCGCGTACGGGCGACCTCGTGATCCGGTTGGAGGTCGATGACGCGCTGCCCGGCGGACTCGCCATCTACGGCGCGAAGTTCGGCCGTTACCCGATCGACCCGACGGTTTTATTCGTCCTTCGCTGATGCGCTCTTCGGTTCTCCGTTTCCCGTTTCCCGTTTCCCGTTTCCCGTTTCCCGTTTCCCGTTTCCCTCATCGTGCCAACTCGCGTCCTCGTCATAACCACCTCGCTCGCCATCGCCGCGACGGGCGCACTGGCGCAGGCGCCTAACGCGCCGACCCGCGCCAGCCTGGATCGTGTCTTCTCCGACTGGAGCTCGAAGGACGGACCGGGGTGCTCGGCCGCCGCGAGCCAGGACGGACGAACGGTGTACGAGGCCGGGTACGGCTCGGCAAACCTCGAGGCCGACGTTCCCATCACGCCGGCGTCGATCTTCCACGCCGCCTCGGTCTCGAAGCAGTTCACGGCCATGGCCGTGCTGCTGCTCGCGCGCGAGGGCAAGCTCTCGCTCGACGCCGACATCCACACCTACCTGCCCGAGCTGCCGGACTACGGGCAGCGCATCACGTTGCGCCACCTGCTCACACACACGAGCGGGCTCAGAGACCAGTGGGACCTGCTCGCGCTCGCGCGCGGCCGCTTCGAGGAGGACCGGATCACCGAAGCCGACGTCCTCGACATCGTGACCCGACAGAAGGCGCTCAACTTCGTCCCCGGCACGGAGTACCTCTACAGCAACACCGGGTACACGCTCGCCGCGATCATCGTCCATCGCGTGTCGGGAAAGCCGCTCCGCCAGTTCGCGGACGAACGGATCTTCAAGCCGTTAGGCATGACGCGCACGCACTTCCACGACGACTACACCATGCTCGTGAAGGGGCGAACGTCCGCGTACGAGAAGGAGAAGGACGGGTGGCACGTCGGCATTCCGAACTTCGACACGTACGGCGCGACGAGTCTGTTCACGACCGTCGGCGATCTGCTCAAGTGGCAGGAGAACTTCCGACACCCGGTCGTTGGTGACGAAGCCATCCTCCGCCAGATGCAGACGAGCGCCGTGCTCGCGAACGGCGACACGACCGGTTACGGCTTGGGGGTCCAGGTCGGCGAGCAGGACGGGATGAAGCTCGTTGGACACTCGGGCGCGGATGCAGGCTATCGCTCGTACACGGGCCGGTATCCGGAGCACGCGTTCGCAGTGGCTGTACTGTGCAACGGTGCGCCGACGGACCCGTCCGGGCTCGCGGCAAAGATCGCCGGCCTCTATCTCGAGGCCTTCGCCAAGCCGACGCCCGCGCCCAAGGCGACCGCCAGGCTCACGAAGAGCGAGCTGTCGCGATTCGCCGGCCTCTACGTCAACCGGACTACGGGCGCGCCGACGTTCGTCACGCTGGTGGACACCGGGCTCGTGGTCGGACGGCGGACCGGACCGGCGCTGGTGCCGGTCGGCGCCAACCGGTTCCGCCTCGGGAACGCCGAGTGGGAGTTCACGCCTAACGGCGACCTCGTGCAGCGGTTTCTCGGGTCGCCACCCCGGCACCCGGTAACGCTGGTCAAGCGCGATGTGGCGCACCCATCGGCGTCGGAGCTGGCTGCGTACGCCGGCGTCTACACCAGTGCCGAGCTCGGTGCCACGTACACCGTCGCAGCCACCGACAGCGGCCTCACGCTCCGGACCCGCACCAACCCGCCGGTGACGGTCACGCCCGGGTACGGCGACACGTTCCTCGGGCCGTATTTTCTCGTCGAGTTCACCCGTGACCAGGGTGACCGGGTGACTGGCGCCCTCCTGAGCACGGGTCGTGTACGCAAGGTACGATTCGAGAGGAACCCGTAAGGATGAATTGGCCATGCGAATCGACCTGACCGACGACGAGGTACACACCCTGGGCACCATGCTCCGCGACTACCTGCCATCGCTGCGCTGGGAGGTGGCCCGAACGGATCAGCATACGTTCCGGCACGAGCTCATCAAGCGACAGGAGCTGTGCGAGCGGTTGCTGGAAGTGCTCGAGAAGGTCCCACACTGAAGTAAGAGGCAAAGCGCAAGTTGACCACAGAGGTCACAAAGGACACGGAGAATCCTTGGCAATCTCCGTGTCCTCTGTGACCTCTGTGGTAAGAAGCAGTTCAATAGGACTTCGGGTATCAGGCTGGGGCAAGATCTCGCGCCAGGCGCCTAACCAGCTCATCGCGATCGGCACGACGCTCGGCGTGGACGGCTTCGACATCTACCAGCACAGCTTCGTCGTCTCGAGCGACGGCTGAACGCGCTCAAACGGCTCGCCGATTGGCGTTAGGCGCTTGCGGTGAGTGGCGCGACGATCTCCGCGAATTCCGGGCTCCGTCGCAGCTTCGCCATTGGCTGGGAATGAAGCGCGAACGCGCCCAGCACGGGATCTCGGATCTCCACGGCCTGCCGGAGAAACGCGAGGGCGTCGTCATGCCGCCTCGCATGCTCGGCCGCGACCGCGAGCACCGCCGGCTGGACATATTCGGTCTGCGATCGCGCGATCATCTCCTGCAGCACAGCCCTCGCGCGGTCCACCATGTCGAGGGCGTCGTACGCCGCCGTGAGCGCCATGAGCAGCCACGGATGGCGGCCGAACTGCGGAAGAAGTTTCGGGCAAGGTCGAGCACCCCGCGCGCGTCGCCGCCGAACGCGAGAGCGTTCACCTCGCTCCACGCGCCGAAGAATGCCTTCGGGTCGATCTCGCGTGCTTGTCGCGCTTCCGCACGCGCGTCATCATGGCGGCCGGCGAAGCTCAGGACGACCGACAATTGCGCGTGCGCTATCGCGCTCAGTGGATCACGCTGGATTACGGCGCGCATCTCGGCGATCGCCTCGTCGAAGGCGCCTCGCGTGTAGCACAGGTCGAACGAGGCGCGATACACCCGCGCCTCGGCGTCTCCCGGGTCGATCGCGAGCGCGTGGTTCCACTCGTCGGTCGCACGATCCATGTCGAAATCGATGCAGGTGGCGACGAGGGCGCAGGCAGTGTGCGCGGCAACGAGCGTCGCGTGAGCCCCGAGCGCAGCGGTTGCCGCCCACTTCGCACGAGAGGCAACACGATCCGGCGGTGACATGCCCCAGAAGCTCGACAGGATCAGCGCATGCGCGAGATACGCGAGCGCCGACGCGAATGTGGGGTCGAGCGCAACGGCACGCTCGAACAGGTCGATCGCCACGAGAAGCGCCGGCCCGCGCTCCTTCATGAGCGAGCGCGCCTTCAGGTACAGCTCGTACGCGTCGACGTTCGTCGTCGACGGCTTGATGAGCGAGAACACCTGCCCTTCGCGCAGCGCCACGGCCAGCCGGGAGGCGATCGCGGTTGCGATCTCATCCTGGATGGCGAAGATGTCCGTGAGCTCACGGTCGAAACGGTCGGACCAGAGATGATACCCGTCCGTCACGCTGATGAGCTGCGCAGTGATGCGGACTCGATCGCCCGCGCGCCGGACACTTCCCTCGAGCACCGTGCTCACGTTGAGCATCTCGCCAACCGCGCGGAGGTCCTGGGACTTCCCCTTGAATGCGAAGGCAGACGTCCGCGCTGCGACTCTCAGTCCCGGCACCTGCGCCAGGGCGTTGATGATTTCCTCGGCCATTCCGTCGCCAAAGTATGCGTCCTCGGGATTGGGGCTCATGTTCACGAATGGCAGCACCGCGACGGACGCGTCGGCGAAGCCGGTTCCCCAGGGCTGCGACGGTGGGCTGAGCGCGTCGACGAAGCGTTCCATCGAAGCGAACCGCTCGTTGGGTTCCCTTGCCATCGCCGTGAAGATCGCTCCGTCGATGTGCGGCGCGATGTCGGGGCGGCGGCTCGAAACGCGTGGCGGCGGACGCGTGAACCGCCTGACGAGAATGGCGTCCACCGATGGGCCTGAAAACGGCGCTTCGCCCGCGAGCATCTCGAACAGCACGCAGGCGAGGCTGTACTGATCGCAGCGGCCGTCGATGTGTGGGTCGGCCGCGGCCTGTTCCGGGCTCATGTAGGCCGGGGTGCCCACCGAGAGACCGGCGCTCGTTATGCGCTCGCTGCCACGCAGGTTCGTCGCGCGTGCGATGCCGAAATCGCTGACGAGCGCGTGCATCGGCAGCGTTTCGCCGGAGGCACCCGCGGTGCCCTGCTCGCCCCCACCGGAGAGCAGGATGTTCTCCGGCTTGATGTCTCGGTGGATGATCCCGTTGGCATGCGCGTAGGCGAGCGCATCCGCGACCTCGCCGGTGATGCGAAGGGCCTCCGTCGTGTCGATCCTTCGGTCACGATCGAGCCGACCCCGGAGGGATTCGCCGATCACGAGCGGCATGACGTAGTAGAGGATGCCACCGTCCGTGCCCGAGTCGAACAGCGGCAGGATGTTCGGGTGGGCAAGCTTGGCGGTCGTTCGGATCTCGGCAACGAACCGCTCGACGCCCACCGATGCAGCGACCTCGGCGTGCAGGACCTTGATGGCAACGGAACGGTCGTGACGCTCATCGTGCGCCTGGTAGACCGTCGCCATCCCGCCGGACCCGAGCTCACGCTCGAGACGATATCGGCCGGCAAGGGCGGAGGCGATCCGGGTCTCGACGGACATGTGATGTAGGGTCGCCCCAAAGGAAGAGGGATGGAAGGTCAGGTGCTACCCTCCGCGCAGGGTTTCGCGCATTCTTGATCCGATGACCGCCACTCAGGCCCCGTGGTTCTCCGCCCTGTCGCCGCACGTCGAGCGCGACGACCTCGTCGTGGAGCTCGCGAACCCGTTCCTCACACCAACGGGTGAGCGCGTCGACTCGGTGCCGAGCGTCTTCGTGCGATTCCCAATGTGGCGCGGCGCGCCGTTCGTGGATGATCTGGGAAAGAAGACCGCCGCAATGATCGATCTGGATGGTGAGCACCTGTTCGCCGAGCTCGCGATTCTGCGCCTGCTGGAACGCGACGGTTGGGAGGGCCGGTGGATCCACACGACGAGCAAGGGAGAGATCTCGACGTACCTGACGGACTGGCGCGACGTGTCCCGGCAGGAGCAGAGAAGCCGACCGATTCAGCACGACGGCGCGCGGGCGCTGCTCTACGCGATCGCCGACAGGTCGGGCAACCGCTACAACGGGTGCTGGAGCCTGTTTGCGTGGCGTGAGAACAGCTACGCGTTCTTCGAGGCCAAGCGACAGAACGCGAAGGAGAAGGAGAGCCTCAAGCCGGCGCAGGCGGCCTGGGTGCGCGCCGCCCTTTCCCTCAGGCAGCAGCTCATGACCGCGCGGGATTTCTGCCTGGTGCAGTGGGAATACAAATAGGGATGGGGGGGATGGGGGATGGGGGATGAGGGTAAGAAGCGATAACCCTCGGGATGCTCAGCTCGCGTCGAGCGGCATCCCGAGGGTTTCCCCCATCCCTCATCCCTCATCCCCCATCCCTCATCCCTCATCCCTCATCCCCCATCCCTCATCCCTCATCCCCCATCCCGCTAGACCTTATGGTAGCCCAGCCTCGCCGCTTCCTTCCTGTCCTCGGCAACGTAGATCTCGAAGTCCGAGAACATCGCCGGCGCCTCGGACTGCATGAGACGCAGCGCCATGATCGCGAAGCGGCGA
>DASUGD010000251.1:0-22968 GCA_036274195.1 Gemmatimonadaceae bacterium
CTCCCGCCGCGGCCCTTCCACCGTTCCGAGTCGCAGTTCCGATTCCCGATTCCCGATTCCCGATTCCCCTCTTCTTGCCCGCCATCAGTACGACGCCTCCAACTTGTGCGCCGGGTCCGCCTGTCGATGCAGTGTCACGAAGAAGCGTTTGACGTTCCGGTCGAGTCTGCTCTCACCCATCTGGTCCGTCTGGACCTCCACGAACGTGTAATGCCCACCCTCGGGCCTCGCCGACAGCGTCAGCGTGCCTAACGGGCCGCGGAACGTCCGCGACCGGGCCTGCGACACCGACGGGGCAAGCTGCAACGCCGGAAAGAATGCATCCGCGGCCTCGATCACCGCCGCCGGGGTCAAGTGCGTGCGAAAGAAGTGGCGCATATCGGAGATTACTGGCCGGAACGCGCCTTCGAGGCGTCCTGGCTCGGTTCAGTCGCCTGCATGACATCCTGCATCCAATCGTTCGTGCGCTGCAGCTTTTGCGTCGAATCCCGCCGGAACTGTACCCCCATCGCCCAGGGCCCGGCCGTCGCGAAGAACAGCGTCGTTCGGTAGACCCCCGGCTGTTCGGCCTTTTCGAACCCGTTGTCCGTGTTCTTGCGGTCCTCGTTCGTGGCGAAGATCCGCCCCTCCCCCACGTCGATCGGCTGGCGCGTCTTCTTGTCCTGCACGACCACCGTGTACTGCACCCGCTCCAGCGCGCGCGGCGGCGACGGGTCGGACGTGACGCGGATATAATAGTCGTCGGTCCAGAGGCGAATGACCTTCGGGTCGTCGGGCGGCCCGGACGCACAGCCGCCGAGCGCCGCGGCGCCTAACGCCGCCGCGGCCACCCACGCGAACGCCAGCGCCGGTCGCGTCACGACGCGTAGTACTCGAGACCGAGGTGCGTGATCTGCTCCTCGCCCATCAGGTGCCGCAGCGTGTTCTTGAGCTTCGTCTGCTGAATGAACAGATCGTGCTCTGCCTGTAGCCCGGATGCGGCCATCGGGCTCTTGAAGTAGAACGATAGCCATTCCTGGATTCCCTTCATGCCGGCCCGCTGCGCGAAGTCCGAGAACAGCGCAAGATCGAGAACGATGGGCGCCGCGAGAATCGAATCCCGACACAGGAAGTTCACCTTGATCTGCATCGGATAGCCCATCCAGCCCACGATATCGATGTTGTCCCAGCCTTCCTTGTTGTCCCCGCGCGGCGGATAGTAGTTGATACGAACGACGTGGGAGAACTTGTCGTACAACTCGGGATAGATCTCGGGCTGCAGGATCGTGTGCAGCACCGACAGCTTGGATTCCTCCTTCGTCTTGAACGACGCCGGATCGTCGAGCACCTCGCCATCGCGGTTGCCGAGGATGTTCGTCGAGTACCAGCCGGCGAGCCCGAGCATCCTCGCCTTGAGGCCCGGCGCGATCACCGTTTTCATCCACGTCTGGCCGGTCTTGAAGTCCTTGCCGGAGATGGGGACGCCGCGCGCGAGCGCGAGCTCGATGAGGGCGGGTGTATCGACCGCGAGATTCGGGGCGCCGTTCGCGAACGGGACGCCCTCCATGATGCAGGCCCACGCGTAGAGCATGGATGGGGCAATCGCGTCATCGTTGCGATCCATCGCCTTCTCGAACTGCTCGAGCGTGGCGTGCTGCGGCCCGGGCTTGATGTACGTCTCCGTGGACGCACACCACACGCACACCACGCGATCCAGCCCATGCTTCGACTTGAAGTCGCGGATGTCGTGCCGGAGCTGCTCGGCGAGGTCGCGTTTCGTCTTCCCCTGCTTGACGTTCGTCCCGTTGATCCGCGTGACGTAGCGGTTCTCGAACACCGCCGGCATGGGTTTGATCCCGCGGAGGAAATCGGCGATGGGCTCGAGATCCCTGTCCTCGAGCACGCCGGCCTTCTTGGCCGCCGTGTACGCGTCATCGGGAATGGGATCCCACGCGCCAAACACGATATCCTCGAGCTTCGCGAGCGGCACGAAGTCCCGAATGAGCGGAGACCGCTTGTCGGTGCGCTTCCCAAGCCGGATCGTCGCCATCTGCGTCAGCGAACCGATGGGCTTGGACAGCCCTCGGCGAACACTTTCGACGCCAGCCATGAAAGTGGTGGCGACGGCTCCCAGGCCAGGAGTGAGAACTCCAAGGCGGCCCGTCGCGGGGCGGACGGTCGAAGACGAACCGGTCGAGCTATTTCCCTGCACGTAGGAATCTCCTGGAAGTTGGTACCGTTGGTCGAAGGGTCAGAGTCGTGTGAAGCTCGCACGCGTCGCGGATCCGAGCGCCCGAACCTTCAAACGACGCTGACCCCTTCGATCCCCTGTCATCTCAACGCGGCGCGGCGCCGCCAAGCGTCTTGCGCGGGCGTCCGTCGCCGGCAATCGAAACCTGCGATTGATCCGGCGTGAAGCGCGGCGCCGCACGCATCGACTCGAGCTGTTCCGGCGGCAGGGCTTTTGTTGCGTGATAGACGAACGCGATGCGCTGGACCGCGGTGATCCACGCCGTGACCGACAGGAGCAGCACAATGGCGATCAGGACCCAACCGTTGAACACGAGCCCGAAGAACGCCTGCGGTGCCGAGAGCAGCGTGACGCGCTCGGGGCGCTGCATGATCCCCACCTTCGCGTCGATTCCGAGCGACTCCGCGCGGGCGCGCGTGTAGGACGTGAGGAACGTTCCGATGATCCCGAGTAGCGTTACTCCGACCATCGGAGTGCCAGCCCACGCCGGAATGAGGTGATGGAGGTGATTTCTCGCGAAAAAGATCGCGAGGCCGCCGAGCACGGCACCGTCAGCGACGCGGTCGAGCGTCGAGTCGTAGAACGCGCCGAAAATCGTCGAGCGCCCAGTGCGTCGGGCGACGGTGCCGTCCAGCACGTCGAACAGCGCCGTGAGGCCCAGCACCCAGCCCGCGGTCATGATGTGCCCCGTCGCGTAGATGACGCCGCCCGTGATCGAGCACAGCGTGCCGACGGTCGTGATCGTGTTCGGATTGACCCGCTTGCGGACGAGAAAGTCGCCTATAGGCGCGATGATCCGTAGGTATCCTCGTTGTATCCATTCCCACAGGATCTTCATGCCGCGCGGATAAAGGGTGGGCCGTCAGAAGCAGCGCCGAGCTCGCGGCCCGGCGCGCGCCTGCGACCAGCCCCAAGCACGGAAAAAAAACGGGGCCTGGCGTGGTCCAAGCCCCGTAAACCTAAAGAACTTCGGGTACCTGTCACAACCCTGCGCTCCCCGTCAGGGCACCTGCCACGTCGTCGTTGCGTTGAGCGGCATCGGGTCGCTCGTGTAGGTCTTGCTGCTGTCGGTCCTGGTAGCCTTGAGCCGTACCTCGGTTCCGACCGCGACGGTCGCTACCGGCAAGTCTTCCGTGGTGTTCGCAGGGACCTGCTTCAGAAAATGGTCGGTACCTCCGCTGACCACGTACACGTTGACGGCGCTGTTGTCGTTGTTGGTAAAATGAAGCGTCGCCGCCGCCGTCGTCCTGGGTGCGGTCGAGACATCGACCTTCCGGCTCCCGCATGCCACCGTCGCCATCAACAGCGCTCCCGCCAGCAAAGCTCGCATGATTGCCTCCGAACGTTGGATCGTCAGTCGGGCTCAACCAGCCTGAATTTGCAAGACGTATGCGCGCTTCGCACCTTTACGCACCCATGACACCTCCTGTGCACTCGGAACGTGTGCTGCCGGCCGCGGCCCATAGGACGTGGCGATTCGCGTGGGTCGCGGGCGTCGCCATTGCGGCATCCGCGTGCGGCGGCGCCGCGGCCGTTTCGTCCGGCCAGGCACTCAGCGGGCGTCCAAGCACTCCGCGCCTCGGAGCGTCGGTCGCGTCCGTCAAGATGCTCCGCGATTCAGTGCGAGCGCTTCTGGACCAGGCCAGAACGGACAGTGCCTTCCCGGGAGCGATTGCCGTCATTGGCAACCGGGATTCGGTGCTCGCGGAGTACGGCGTTGGATCGCTCGACTGGGCGCCATCGCCGCGTCCTGACGAGAACACGCTGTGGGACATGGCATCGCTCACGAAGGTCGTTGGGTTGACCACCGCGCTGATGCAACTCTCGGAGGCCGGGAAGGTAGATCTCGACGCGCCGGTCCAGCGATACGTGGAGGAGTTCCAGGGACCCAACAAGGAGCGGGTGACGCTCCGACATCTGCTGACGCATTCGTCGGGGCTCCCCGCGTGGCGTCCGTTGTACAAGGAGACGGAGAATCCGGCCGCCGCCCGCGCGCTGGCGGTGGCCACGGCGCTCGACACGTTGCCCGGCATCCGGATGGTGTACAGCGACCTCGGCGCGATCATCCTCGGCGTGATCGTCGAGCGCGTCTCGGGTGAACCGCTCGACGCCTACCTTGCGCGACACGTCTTCGGCCCGCTGCGCATGACGTCCACCATGTACCGGCCGGGCCGCGACCTGCTCCCCCGCATTGCGCCCACGGAGTACGACCCGTGGCGCCAGCGACACATTCGCGGCGAAGTCCACGACGAGAACGCGTATGCGCTCGGCGGAGTCTCCGGGCATGCTGGCCTGTTCAGCACCGGACACGACGTGGCGCGGTTCTGCCGGATGTACCTCAATGGCGGGGCGCTGGACGGCGCGCGGATCGTCTCCGGCGAGACGATCCGCCGCTTCACGGCCGTTCAGGACTCGACGTTCTCGAACCGCGCGCTCGGTTGGGAAACGCCTAACGGGATGAACTCCGCCGGGCGTTTGCTGACGCGCCCGGCGTTCGGCCACACCGGGTTCACCGGCACCTCGATCTGGGTGGATCCTTCGCGCGATCTGTTCGTCATCTTACTGACGAACCGCGTCGACCCGACGCGCCAGAACCTGCGCATCGGGGCGGTTCGTAGCGCGCTCGCCGACGTCGTCGTTCGCGTGCTCGATCGGGCTCCCGCTCCTTCACCGTCTCCATCCTCTCCTCGATGAACATCACCGCGATCGACTGGGCCATCGTCGTCGGCTACTTCGCGCTGTCGACACTCATTGGCTTCATCTTCACGAAACGGGGCGGTGAGAGCCTCGAGGAGTACTTCCTGAGCGGGCGCCAGGTGCCGTGGTGGCTCGCTGGCGCGGCGATGGTCGCGACGACCTTCGCCGCCGACACCCCGCTCGTGGTGACCGGCCTCGTCGCCACGAAGGGCGTTGCCGGCAACTGGCTGTGGTGGAACATGGTGATGAGCGGGATGCTCACCGTGTTCTTCTTCGCCCGGCTCTGGCGACGGGCACGCGTGATGACCGACGTCGAGTTCGCGGAGATCCGCTACAGCGGCAAGCCGGCGGCGTTTCTCCGCGGCTTCCGGGCCCTGTACCTCGGCATCGCGATCAACCTGATCATCATGGGCTGGGTGACGCGGGCCATGATCAAGATCCTGACGATCTCGTTAGGTATCTCGCCGTTCGTCGCCGTGGGCATCTGCTTCGTCATCACGGTCGCCTATGCCGTGGCCGCCGGCCTCTGGGCGGTGCTGTGGACGGACCTGATCCAGTTCGTGATCAAGATGTCGGCCGTGATCGTGCTCGCGATCTACGCGGTGAGCAAGGTCGGCGGCATGGATGCCCTGATCGCCGGCGTCTCGAAACACTTCGGCAGCGAGACCGCCGCGCTGTCGGTCCTCCCGGTGAAGGTCACGCCTAACGGGCTCGAAGCCTATGCCTGGATGCCCCTCCTCGCCCTCGGCGTCTTTCTGTCGATGCAATGGTGGGCCGCGTACTATCCGGGGGCCGAGCCCGGCGGAGGCGGGTACGTTGCCCAGCGCATCTTCTCGGCGAAGACAGAGCGGGATGGCGTGTTGGCAACGCTCTTCTTCCAGGTCGCACACTATGCGCTCCGACCCTGGCCGTGGATCGTCACGGGCCTCGCCACGGTCATCATGTATCCGACGCTGCAGGACAAGGAAGCGGGCTATGTGCACGCGTTCGTCGATCTTCTGCCAACCCCATGGCGCGGATTCATGCTCGCGGGATTCGCCGCGGCGTACATGTCCACGATCGGCACGCATCTCAACTGGGGTGCGTCGTATCTCGTGAACGACTTCTACAAACGCTTCGTGAAGAAGGACGCGCCGGACAAGCACTATGTGAACGTGGGCCGCGCGGCCACGATCCTGCTCTTCCTCGCATCCATCATCGTGACGTCGCAGCTCTCCTCGGTCGAGAAGGCATGGAAGTTCCTGCTGGCGATGGGCGCGGGCACGGGCCTGGTCCTGATCCTTCGCTGGTACTGGTGGCGGATCAATGCCTGGAGCGAGATCAGCGCGATGATCGTCTCCTTCCTCGCGTCGCTCGTGTTCATGAACGTGGTGCCGCCGCGGTTCGCGGCGAACGATCCGAACGCGGACGCGTGGATCATGATCGGTACGGTCGCCGTCACGACGGTGACGTGGCTGGTCGCGACGTTTCTCACCAGCCCGGAACCTGATGCCGTCCTGGACGCTTTCTACCGTCGAGTGAGACCTGGCGGACCGGGTTGGCGTCGAGTCGCCGAACGGCTGGGCTACGGACGCGAATCGATCCCCGGGGGAGCGCTGGCGTGGACGAACTGGATCGCGGGCATCGTGGCTGTGTATACCACGCTGTTCGGCCTCGGCAAGCTGGTTTTCGGGCAGTTGGCGATGGGTCTGGGCCTACTTGCGGTGGCGGTCGTCGCGTTCGCCTGGATCGCGCGAGCCTTCCGAAGTGACCGTCTCGCGAGCGATAGCGTCCCGGATGCGAGAAGCGCGGTGCCCGCGGACTGAGAGGAACGGCTTTCGCGTCGATCTAACGGCTTGTCGCGCCAGCAGTAAGCTTCTTGTAGCACGCTTTTTTCAGGGCTATATTTCCGACGTACGTGGCACCGGAAGCGACTTGCTTCCCAGCCGCGCCTAACAGTGAGGAGGTTGGCAAATGAGCACGGTGCAGGAGCCTACCCTGGCCATCGTGGTGACGCCGGTGGCGGCCACTGAAGTGCTGCGGTTCATGGAGGCCGAGGGCGTACCGGTGGACAAGGGTGGCTTGCGGGTGAGCGTACAGCCGGGAGGCTGCAGCGGCTTCAAGTACGGCTTGCTGATCGAGGACCAGGCCGCTGACGACGACTTCGTCGTGGACGCGACCGGTTTTCGGATGTTCGTCGATCCGTTCTCGGCGCAGTACCTGAGCGGCGTGACGATCGACTACGTGTCGTCCATGCAGGGATCCGGGTTCACGTTCAAGAATCCAAACGCGACGGGTGGGTGCGGCTGCGGGAGCTCGTTCACCGCCTGACGAGGTAACCCTCACATGACTCCGGTTGCCCATTTGGACGCCGGCGTTTCGAGCGAGGCCCGCGATCCCTCTACGATTCGCGGGCCTTCTCGTTTGACGCATGCTGCGGCGTTTCAACTCGAGAAGATCCGTACGATCGTCGTTGACGATCATCAGCACATTGCCCGCCTCGTCGCGAATCGCATCGCCACGCTGATCACGGAAAAGCAGGCCGCTGGAGAACGGACGGTACTCGGGCTGGCGACCGGCTCGACGCCCATTGGAGTTTACCGAGAGCTGATTCGGATGCACCGGGAGGAAGGGCTCAGCTTCCGCGGTGTCACCACGTTCAATCTCGACGAGTACTACCCCATGCGCGGCGACAGCATTCACTCGTACCGCCGGTTCATGTGGGAGAATCTGTTCTCGCAAATCGACATCGACCCGCGGAGCGTCCACATCCCGCGGGGCGACGTGGCGCGCGAGGACATCGATGATGAGTGCCGTCGGTACGAGGACGCCATCGCGCGGGCCGGCGGCATCGACTTCCAGATTCTGGGCATCGGCAAGACGGGGCACATCGGCTTCAACGAGCCGGGATCGGGGGCGGAGAGTCGAACGCGGCTCGCCGTGCTCGACGCCGTGACGCGGCGTGACGCGGCGGCCGATTTCTTCGGCGAGGATTTCGTACCGCGGGAAGCGCTCACCATGGGCATCGCGACGATCCTCGAGGCGCGCGAGATCGCGATTCTGGCCACGGGCGAGCACAAGGCGCCGATCGTCCAGCGCGCGGTGGAAGGCGAGATCGACGTGGAGGTTGCGGCGACATTCCTTCAGAACCACCCGAACACCACGTTCTACGTCGACCGCGCTGCGGCCGCGGAGCTCACGCGGATCGCGACACCGTGGCTCATCGACCAGGTGGAGTGGACGCCCGAATTGACGGTGCGCGGCGTGGTGTGGCTCTCGCAGAAGGTCGGGAAAGGGATCCTCAAGCTTACCCGGTGGGACTACGCCGAGCACAAGATGTCGTCCCTCGTCGCTCGCTACGGTACGCCGGGCGCCGTCAACGGCGAGGTGTTCAACACGTTAGGTGCGAAGATTCGGGGCAAGAGCAAGCTGCCGCGCGGCAAGCGGATCATCTGCTTCTCGCCGCACCCCGACGATGACGTCATCTCGATGGGCGGTATCCTCCGCAAGCTGGTCGAGAACGAGAACGAGATCACCGTCGCCTACATGACGAGCGGCAACATCGCCGTGTTCGATCACGACGTGCGTCGCTACGTGGATTTTCTCGAGCGGCTCGCGGCCGAGGGCAAGGTCGAAGCGAAGTCGGTGGTGCCGTTGGCGAAGAGGGTCTATGACTTCCTCGAGGAAAAGAAGGCGGGCGACGTCGACATTCCGGAGATACAGGACATCAAGCGCGTCATCCGCGAGGCGGAGGCGGTGAGCGGGATCGAGGTCATGGGCCTAACGCGGGACAACGCCCGGTTCCTCAACCTGCCCTTCTACCAGACGGGCAAGGTGGCGAAGGACCCGATCGGGCCCGCGGACGTGAAGATCGTCCGGGATCTGCTCGAGCAGATCAAGCCGGACCTGATCTTCGTCGCCGGCGACCTGTCGGACCCGCACGGGACGCACCGCATGTGCAAGGAGGCGATCGATGCAGCTCTTGTAGAGCTGCGATCGATGGGAACCGGGAACCGGGAACCGGGAACCGAAGCTCCCGGGAGTCCCGGTTCACAGTTCCCTGTTCCCAGTTCCCTCCCGGAAGTCTGGCTTTACCGAGGCGCCTGGCAAGAATGGCCCGTCACCGACGCGACGTATCTCGTCCCGATGTCACAGGAAGAGCTGCGTCTCAAGATTCAGGCGATCTTCAAGCATCAGTCCCAGAAGGACTCCGCGCCCTTCCCCGGACAGGACGAGCGTGAGTTCTGGCAGCGGGTCGAGCAGCGTAACAAGGACACGGCCGCGGTGCTCGACCGGCTGGGCCTCGCGGAGTACTTCGCCATGGAAGCCTATGTGGTGGCCTGAGCATCCGCCCGAGTTTCGCGCGCTCCGTGAGGCGCGCGCGTGACGCGACACTTCACCTGGCTCGACGCGCTGGTCCTGATCGCCTATCTCGGGGGCGTCACCGCCCTCGGGATGTACTTCGGTCGCAAGCAGCGCAACGCGGCCGACTACTTCGTCGCGAGCCACACCATCCCGTGGTGGGCGCTCATGCTCTCCATCGTGGCTACCGAGACGAGCGCGCTGACCTTCATCAGTACGCCCGGACTCTCCTACGGCTCCGCATCGGGGACGGGCGACCTCGGGTTCCTGCAGATCGTGGCCGGGTACATCCTCGGCCGGATCGTCGTGGCCACCGTGCTGCTGCCCCGCTACTTCAGGGGGAAAATGGTGACGGCGTACACGCTGCTGGAACAGCGGTTCGGAATGGGGGCACGCCGGTTCACGTCGATCGTCTTCATGGTCACGCGCGCGCTCGCGGACTCGGTACGCGTGTTCGCGACCGCGATCCCGATTGCGCTCATCATCAGCCCGACCGTGCAGAACAAGGCGTTCGTCATGCCCGCCGCGATCCTCATCCTCGGGGCATTGACGGTGCTGTACACGTACAAGGGCGGAATGAAGGCCGTCGTGTGGACGGAGTTGCTGCAGGCGAGCATCTACTTGTTAGGTGCGCTGTCGGCGCTCGTGATTCTGGGCCACGCCGTCAGCGGCGGATGGTCGTCGATCATGAGCCAGGCGGCATCCGCGGGGAAGACCACGATCGTCGATACCTATGTCGGGCTCGATCGCGCGCACACCATCTGGGCAGGACTCATTGGCGGCGCGTTCCTCGCCATGGCCTCCCACGGCACGGACCAGCTGATCGTCCAGCGGCTGCTCTCGGCCAGGAACCTGCGGGACGGCCAGAAGGCGATCATTGGCAGCGGCGTCGTTGTTTTCATCCAGTTCGCGCTCTTCCTGCTGATCGGGCTTGGGCTGTGGGCGTTCTATCAGGGGCGCATCTTCCCCGCGACCGATCAGATCTTTCCAACGTTCATCATTGACCGAATGCCGCCGGGCCTCGTCGGCCTGATCATCGCCGCGGTGATTGCGGCGACCATGAGTACCCACTCGGGCGCGATCAATTCGCTCGCGGCGGCAACCACCCACGACATCTACCTGCCGTTGACGCGGCGGGCCGCCGACTCGCCGGAGACGCTCAAGATGGGCAAGCTCTTCGCGCTCATCTGGGGTGTCGTTCTGACGGGAGGTGCGCTAGCCTTCCCGCAGGAAGGGAACACGCCGGTGGTGATAGTCGCACTCGGCATCGCCTCGTTCACCTATGGCGGGCTGCTCGGTGGATTCTTCCTCGGAGTATTCTGGTCGCGGGCAAATCAACGCGACGCGATCATCGGTATGAGCATCGGCATCGCCGCGATGAGCTTCGTGGTGTTCGCGAAGCAGCTCGGGTTGTGGTTCCCCGTGCTCGCCGACCCGCTCGCGCCGTTCGCGTCGATCGCCTGGCCCTGGTACGTCCTGATTGGAACCAGCATTACGATGGCAACTGGAATGCTTGCTTCGCTCACGCACGCCGCTCCGGCCGCGGTCGCACAACCCACTGGAGCGCAGTCATGAGCGCGATCGTGATTGGCGTGGACGGCGGGGGTTCGCGCACGCGGGTGCTCGTCGCCGACGAGCAGGGGAAAGAGATCGTGTCGGTCGAAGGCGAAGGCAGCGCAGTGCGGCCCGGCGAGGCCGAACGGTCCGCGGACATCATCGCCGCACTGGTTCGCGACGCCCTGGCATCGAGCGACATGAATCATGTGACGCCGAAGGTCGTGTGCGTCGGGGTGGCCGGCGTCGGCCGGGACGCCGAGCGACAGGCGCTGTGGCAGGCGCTCGCGAGCCGCGACGTGGCAGAGGAAGTCGTGGTGCACGCGGACGCCACGGTGGCGCTCGACGACGCGTTCGGTGAGGGGCCCGGGGTGCTGCTGATCGCGGGCACCGGATCGGTGGCGTTCGGCCGCGGTCCGACCGGCACGTTCGCGCGCTGCGGCGGATGGGGGCCGTTCTTCGGCGACGAGGGAAGCGGCGCGTGGATCGGGCGGAAGGCGCTGAGCGTGGTCACCGCCGCGTTCGACGGCCGCGAACCGGAGACGAGCCTAACGGGGGCCGTCTTGACGGCTGCCGAAGTGAACGAGGTGTCCGAGCTCATCGCCTGGGCGGCAGGTGCGTCGCCCAGCAAGCTGGCGACGCTGGCGCCCGTCGTGATGACCGTGGCCGAGTCGGGGGACCTGCGCGCGAATGCGCTGCTCACGCTGGCGGTGGAGGAGCTGATGCTTCACCTGCGTACGCTGGCGCGCCAGCTCTTCGTGGATGAGCGCGCGGCGGTTCCGGTAGCGCTGGCGGGTGGTCTGCTCGCGCGTGGTACGGCACTCAGAAAGCGACTCGAGCATCGCCTCAAGTCAGCCGTCCCGGGCGCTCAGGTGCGGGCTGAGGAGGTCGTACCGGTTCGCGGCGCTGTGCGAGGGGCGTTGCGTTTCCTGGGGGTCGCTTCGGCCTAACGAGCGACAGGTAGCCGATAACAGGTTACTGGAACTGGTAATTGGTTACTGGAACTGGTAACTGGTGACTGGAATTGGTAACTGGTGACTGGTTACTCCGCCGTGAACAGCGAGTCACTAGGTACCAGTAACCAGTTCGCTCACAGCGCTTTGATCTCCGTCACCAGCTTGACGAGCGACGCCTTCGCGTCACCGAAGAGCATCCGCGTGCGCGGCTGATAGAAGAGCATGTTGTCGATGCCGGCAAAGCCCACGCTCATGCCGCGCTTGAGCACGATCACACTCTTTGCCTCGTCGACGTTCAGGATCGGCATCCCGTAGATCGGCGACGTCGGATCGGTTCGCGCCGCGGGGTTCACGACGTCATTGGCGCCTATGACCAGCGCCACGTCCGCTCTCGACAGGTCGCCGTTGATCTCGTCCATGTCGTACAGCTTGTCGTACGGAATGTTGGCTTCGGCCAGCAGCACGTTCATGTGCCCGGGCATGCGACCGGCGACCGGGTGGATCGCGTAGCGCACTTCTCCGCCCCGCTTCTCGATCAGCTCCGCGAGCTCGCGAACCTGATGCTGCGCCTGCGCGACCGCCATGCCGTATCCGGGCACCACGACGACGTTGCTCGCGTAGGCAAGTTGCACCGCGGCGTCTTCGGCAGAAATCGGCGTCGCGACAAGGTCCGAGCCGGCGCCAACCGCCGCGGTCTGCGTTTGCGAGCCGAACGCGCCGAACAGCACGTTCGTGAACGAGCGGTTCATGGCCTTGCTCATCAACATCGAGAGCAGGAACCCACTCGTGCCGTCGAGCGCCCCCGACACCAGCAGCACGTTGTTCGAGATCGCGAACCCCGTCGCGGCCGACGCGAGCCCCGAGTAGGAGTTGAGAAGGGCGACCACGACCGGCATGTCCGCGCCGCCAATCGGGAGCACGAGCGAGATGCCGGCGATGAAGGCGAGGGCCACCAACCCATAGAACATCGGCATCCCGCCCTTGCCTGCGACTACGGCGCCGAGGATCACGAGGATCACGGCGAGCAGCCCGAAGTTCACGGCATTCTGCCCGCGGTACGTCAGCGGCCTGGACGGGAGCACCTCCTGCAGCTTGCCGGCGGCCACGAAGCTCCCCGCCACGGTCAGCGACCCGAGCATCACCTCGAACGCGACGGCCACGCGCTGGCCTAACGCCAGGGTTTCGCGGTGGTCGTGATACTCGGCGATGCCGACGAGCGTCGCCGCCGACGCGCCGAAGGTGAGCGCGATCGCGATTCGCTGCGGCATCGCGGTCATCGGCACGCGCGTGCCGAGTGGGATACCTACCACCGTTCCGACACCGAGCCCCAACGCGATCCAGCGGTAGTCGATGATCGTCTGCTGCATCAGCGTGCCGACGATCGCGATCGCCATGCCCGCAACGGCGAGATCGACACCGCGCGCAGCGGTGTCGGCCCGACTGAGGCTCTTCAGGCTGAGAATGAACAGGACGGAGGCGAGAAGGTAGCTCGCCTGGACGAGAGCTTCACGCATCGGCGGCGGTCAGACCTTCGGCGGGTCGCTCGGACGGCGATCGCTCCGCTTGAACATCCCGAGCATCCGCCGGGTGATGATGAACCCCCCGACGACGTTGATCGTCGCGGCCGTCACCGCGACGGTGCCGAGCACCGTGCTCACCACACTCCGTCCGGCCCCAGCGGCGACGAGCGACCCGACCAAGGAGATACCCGAAATCGCGTTCGTGGCCGACATGAGCGGTGTGTGCAGCAAGGGCGGCACGCGTGCGATGACGAGAAAGCCCACGAATCCCGCGAGCACGAACACGTACGCCTGCATGAGCGTCGTCAGATTCACTGCGCGTTCTCCATGATCGCTGGTCTCGACGCGGGCTCGAAGGCCACGGTCCCCGGGGCCCTGAGCTCGCCCTCCCACCGCGCCATGACTGCTGTCGCGAGACAGTTCCCGACGAGGTTGATCGACGTGCGCGCCATGTCCATCACGGCATCGACACCGAGAATGAGCGCCACGCCGGACAGTGGGAGTCCGAACTGTGTGAGTGCACCTGACAGGATCACGAGCGAGGCCCGCGGCACCGCCGCCACGCCTTTGCTCGTGACCATGAGGGTCAACATCATGAGAATCTGCTGCGACAGCGGCATGTCGATGTTCGCCGCCTGCGCGACGAACACCGACGCGAGTGCGAGATAGAGCGTGCTCCCGTCGAGATTGAACGAGTAGCCGGTGGGCATCACGAAGGCAACGATGCGCCTCGGGACGCCGAACGCTTCCATCTTCTGCATCGCGAGCGGGAGCGCCGCTTCGGACGACGCGGTCGAGAACGCGACCAGCCACGGCTCACGAACGGTTTTCCAGAACGCGGCGACCGGAATTCTGAAGATCACCGCCACGGGCACGAGCACGGCCAGGACGAACACGACGAGCGCGCCGTACAGCGTGAGGACGAGGATGCCAAGGTTACGAAGCACGCCGATGCCGCTCTGCCCGACGGTCACGGCGATGGCGGCGCCAATACCGACGGGCGCAAACGCCATGACGATGCCGACGAACTTGAACATCACTTCGCTCAGGCTCTCGATGACACCGAGCATGGTCTTCTTGGGTCCCGCCGGCGTGCGCGCGAGGGCAACGGCGAAGATGATCGACCAGAAGACGACCTGAAGCACCTCGTTTTTCGCCGCGGCATCGACGAAGCTCGATGGCACGATGTGCTCGAGCACGGCCGAGAACGTGACGTGGCGCTGCGACAGATCGGTCACGGTCGCCGACACCTGCGCGGTCGTGTCGAGACCGACTCCCTCGCCCGGCCTGACGAAATTCACGGCGATGAGTCCGACCGCCAGCGCAAGCGTCGTCACGATCTCGAAGTAGACGATCGAGCGGAACGCGAGCTTGCCGACTTTCTTCATGTCGTCGCCGTGGCCGGCGATCCCCACCACGAGCGTGGCGAAGAGCAGCGGCGCGATCAGCGACTTGATCATGTTCAGGAAGATCGTCGACAGCGGCTTGAGCGCGACGGCGAAGCCGGGCGCGAGCCACCCGAGGAGCACGCCGACGATCATCGAGACGATGATCCACTGTGTCAGCGAAATTCGACGGATCGAATTCATCATGATTCGTCAGGCGGTGAGAACGTTTGTCATTCCGAGCGTAGCGAGGAATCTCAGTCGTCCCGGTGGAGGGACTACTCCCTCTACCTCGATGATCGCGATTCCTCGCTGCGCTCGGAATGACACCATCAACGAATTCAAACGACTCTGACCCTTTGATCAGCGCGGCTTGCCAGTGCGCAAGACCGAATTCTTGTAGCCGTACAGGAAGTAGAACACGAGCCCCACGGCCAGCCAGATCCCGAACCGGATCCACGTCAGCGCCGGCAGCTCGTACATGAGGTAGAAACACGCGAGAATCGAGATGATCGGCGTGTACGGTACCCCCGGTACCCGGAATGGACGCGGACGGTCCGGTTCAGTCCGACGCAGGAAGATCACGCCCGCGGACACCAACACGAACGCGAACAGCGTTCCGATGTTCGTCAGGTCGACGACCTCGGCAATGTTGGCGAGTCCGGCAAACGTCGCCACGAACACCCCCGTCAGAATCGACCCGACGTACGGCGTGCGAAACTTCGGATGCACCTTGGCGAGCGCTTTCGGCAGGAGCCCGTCACGCGCCATCGAAAAGAAGATGCGGGGCTGCCCGAGCTGGAAGACGAGCAGCACGCTGCCCATGGCCGCGACCGCGCCGAGAGCAATGATGAAACGGGAGAAGGTGAGAAGACCGGCCGGCCCCTGTGCATACTGCAGCGCGGTGATCATGGGCTCGGGCGTACCGAGCTGCTGCCAAGGAGCGATTCCCGTCAACACCAGGGACAGCAGGATGTACAACACCGTACAGATCACCAGGCTCATGATGATCCCGAAGGGCATGTCTTTCGCCGGATTCTTCGCCTCCTCCGCCGCCGTCGAGACCGCGTCGAAGCCGATGTAGCTGAAAAAGATGATGGCGGCCGCCGCGCTGATTCCTTTGAAGCCGTTCGGCGCGAACCCGCCGGTTGCCGGGTTGTTGTAGTTCTCCGGGCGGATGAGGAATGCGCCGACGCAGAGGAAGAAAATGATGATGCCGATCTTGAGCAGCACCATCGCGTTGTTCGAGTTCGCGGACTCCCTGATCCCGATGACGAGAATGACCGTGATCACCGCGACGACCGCGAAGGCCGGCAGGTTGAAGATCACGGGGAGGCTGCCAATGTGCGGGGCGTTCGACCATGCTGACGCCAGAAACTGCGTCGTCGGGTCACTGGCGCCGGCACCTGACGCGACGAACGCGTCGTGCGCCGAGCGGTAGTCGGTGGACAGCCAGGCCGGGATGTGGACCCCGAAGTGCGTCATGAGCTCCCTGAAGTGTCCCGACCAGCCGATCGCGACGCCGATGTTCCCTACCGCGTATTCGATGATCAGGTCCCAGCCGATGATCCAGGCGACGAACTCGCCGATCGACGTGTAGGCGTAGGTGTACGCCGACCCCGCGATCGGCACCATCGCGGCGAATTCCGCATAACACAGAGCGGCAAAACCGCACGCGACCGCCGTGAGCAGGAACGAGAACACGATTGCCGGACCGGCCCCCGGCCTCGCCGAATCACCGACGATGGCCGTTCCCGTCGTGGCGAAGATGCCGGCACCGATCGTCGCGCCGACCCCTAACGCCGTGAGATGCCACTTGCCGAGCGAGCGTTTCAGCCCACCGGCATGCGACACCTCACGTTCGGCGTCGGCGACCGACTTTCGGGCGAAAATGGAAGACGACGCCATGCGCGAAGAATGAGAAGAGGAGTTAGACGGCGACTTTCGTTTCGATACGCATGCCGTAGAACGAGCGGTAGACGAACAGCAGCGCGACTACCAGGAAGACGGCAGCGAGGATGTGGCTCAGCGACGGACCACGCTCCTCGGTCAGGGAAACGGCCAGCTCCACCGCCAACAGGCCAAACAGCGTCGTGAACTTGATGATCGGATTGAGCGCCACCGACGACGTGTCCTTGAACGGATCGCCGACGGTGTCGCCGACCACGGTCGCCGCGTGCAGTGGCGTGCCTTTCTGCTTGAGCTCGACCTCGACGATCTTCTTCGCGTTGTCCCACGCGCCGCCGGCGTTCGCCATGAAGATCGCCTGGTAGAGGCCGAACAGCGCGATCGACACGAGGTAGCCGATGAAGAAATAGGGCTCCACGAACGCGAACGCGAGCGTCGCGAAGAACACCGTGAGGAAGATGTTGAACATGCCCTTCTGCGCGTACTTCGTGCAGATCTCCACGACCTTCTTCGAGTCTTCGACCGACGCCGCCGCCGTGCTTTCGAGATTCATGTTGGCCTTGATGAACTCGACAGCGCGGTACGCACCCGTGGTCACCGCCTGGGTGGAAGCGCCGGTGAACCAGTAGATGATCGCGCCGCCCGTGATGAGCCCGAGCAGAAACGGCGGGTGCAGCAGCGACAACTTGTCGAGGTTCGCCGTGAGGCCGTTGGTCAACGCGACGATGATCGAGAAGATCATGGTCGTCGCGCCGACGACCGCGGTGCCGATGAGGACCGGCTTCGCCGTGGCCTTGAACGTGTTGCCGGCGCCGTCGTTCTCCTCGAGGAAATGCTTCGCCCGCTCGAAGTTCACCGCGAACCCGTGCTGGCTCTGGATCTCCGCCGGTGCGTTAGGCAGCTGCTCGATCGTGGAGAGCTCGAATACGGACTGCGCGTTGTCGGTCACCGGGCCATACGAATCGACCGCGATCGTCACCGGGCCCATGCCGAGGAACCCGAACGCGACGAGGCCGAACGCGAATACCGCGGGCGCCACCATGAGCGTGCCAAGCCCCGTGGTGCTGACGAGATAGGCAACGGTCATGAGCGCCATGATCGTCATGCCCAGCCAGAACGCGCTGAAGTTACCCGCAACGAGGCCCGACAGAATGTTGAGCGACGACCCGCCTTCGCGCGACGACGTGACGACCTCGCGGGTGTGCCGCGATTCCGTGGACGTGAACACCTTCACGAACTCGGGAATGATCGCGCCGGCGAGCGTGCCACACGTGATGACGGCGGACAGCTTCCACCACAGCGTGGTGTCGCCGCCGAGCTCCGGTATCGTTGCCTTCGATACGATGAACGTCAGGACGACGGAGAGGATCGACGTCAGCCACACGAGGAACGTGAGCGGCGCCTCGAAGTTCATCTTGTCGACGTTCTCATAACGCGCCTTGGCAATCGCCCCGTTGATCAGGTACGAGACGCCGCTGGCGACGACCATCATGATGCGCATGACGAAGATCCAGACCAGCAGCTGCACCTGTACCGTCGCGTCGTGGACCGCGAGGACGATGAACGAGATCAGCGCGACACCGGTGACGCCGTACGTCTCGAAGCCGTCCGCGCTCGGACCGACGGAGTCTCCGGCGTTGTCCCCCGTGCAGTCCGCGATCACGCCGGGGTTCCGGGCGTCATCCTCCTTCACGTTGAACACGATCTTCATGAGATCGGCGCCGATGTCGGCGATCTTCGTGAAGATGCCGCCGGCAATACGAAGCGCCGCGGCGCCGAGCGACTCACCGATCGCGAAGCCGATGAAGCACGGTCCCGCGTAGTCACCAGGAATGAACAGCAGGATCGCCAGCATGAGCACGAGCTCGACGGAAATGAGCAGCATGCCAATGCTCATGCCCGCCGACAGCGGTATGGCGTAACACGGATACGGCTTGCCGCGGAGCGCGGCGAACGCGGTTCGCGAGTTCGCGAAGGTGTTGACGCGGATTCCGAACCAGGCGACGCCGTAGCTGCCCGCGATCCCAATGAGGCTGAAGACCAGGATGACGATGACCTTGTCCAAGGAGAACTTCACCAGCACGCCGAAGTACAGCGCGATGACGATCCCGATGAACACCTCGAGGACGAGAATGAACTTCCCCTGCGTGATGAGGTAGGTCTTGCAGGTCTCGTAGATGAGCTCCGAGATCGCGCGCATCGACGAGTGCACCGCCATGTTCTTGAGCCGCGAGTAGATCACGAGGCCGAAGAGCAGTCCGAGGGCGCACACCACCAGGCCCGCCATGAGCAGCGTGTGGCCTGGAACGCCGAAGAACGAGACGCTCGAGAGATCGGGAATGATGAGGTTCGCCTCGCCACCGCCGCGACGGGCCGGTTCGCCCTGTGCAGCGAGCAAAGGTCGCACGAGCGGGCTCGCCAGGAACGCGAGCAGCGCGGCGAGCAGACGTGGCCCCAGATTTCGTAACACGGACTCCTTCCGATTCATCGCTAACGATCTCCTGTGGGTTTGCGGGGGCGGCCACGGCGCGATCGATGCACCCGAGCGCCACCCTCGAGACGAGCACGCCACCCCGCGTAACGGGCGGCGTCGCTGATGCGCTGACGCGAGCTACGACGCTTCCACGCGGCGCCAGATGAAGTACACGGGGATGCCGATGACCACGAGCGCGAGGCCCGAGAGGGCTTCGGTGCGCGTCTTCGGCGCGATCAAGAGGATTACCGCTACGGCCGCGGCCAGCGTCAGGTACAACGCGGGCAGCACCGGATATCCGACCGCCCGATACGGGCGCTCGGCATCGGGGCGCCTCGCGCGCAGGATGAACAATCCGATCGTGGTCATCACGTAGAACACGAGCGCGGCGAAGATCACGTAGTTGAGCAGCTGTCCGTACGTCCCCGTTAGGCAGAGCAAGGAGACCCAGACGGATTGGACGATGAGCCCGGACGACGGGACCGCCTTCGCGTTCAGCGAGCCGACCCGCCTGAAGAAGACACCGTCGCGCGCCATGGCGTAGTAGACGCGCGCACCGGCGAGGATCAGCCCGTTGGCGCAGCCGAAGGTCGAGACGAGAATCGCGAGGGCCATGAGCACGGTGCCGCTCGACCCGAAGATCACCTCGGCCGCCGCCGTCCCAACCCGGTCCTGCGTGGCGTGCTGAATGCCGCGCGCGAGGACCGTCGCGCCGTCCGCCGAGCCCACGAGCGGAAGTGTGCTGAGATACGCCACGTTCGCGAGGATGTAGAGCACGGTCACGAGCCCGGTGCCGAGCAGCAGCGACAGCGGGAGGTTGCGCTGCGGATTCTTCACCTCGGCGGCGGCGAACGTGACGTTGTTCCACGCGTCGCTCGAGAACAGCGATCCAACGAGCGCGGCACCGAACGCCAGCATCAGCGCCGAGTCGATCGGAATGGACCCGATGAATTGCCCGGGCCCGAAGTTGGCCGCGATGGCCTCGCCGTTCCGGCCGATCGTTAGGCCGAGCAGGACGAGCGCGCCGAGGGCGGCGGTTTTCACGACCGTGAGCGTGGTCTGGACCAGCTTGCCCTCGCGCACACCGCGGAGGTTGATCCACGTCAGCACCCAGATGGCCACGAGCGCGATCAGTCGCTGCGGTGAGAGACCGACTTCCACGGCCCCACCCGAGATCGCGAAGTCGACGCGAGGAAACCAGCCATATCGGTCCGGGCCGATCGCCGGAATGAAAACGCCGAGGAAGCGACCGAACGCCACCGCCACCGCGGCGATCGTCCCCGTCTGAATGACAAGAAAAAGGGTCCACCCATACAAAAAGCCCATGAGAGGACCCATCGATTCGCGGAGAAAGACGTACTGTCCGCCCGCCCTCGGGTACATGCCGGCGAGCTCTCCGTAGGCGAGGGCCCCGAGCAAGGTGATCACGCCGGTAACCACCCATGCGATGATCAGCCAGAAGGGCGACGGGAGCGTTCTGGCAATGTCCGCCGAGACGATGAAGATCCCCGAGCCGATCATCGAGCCCGCGACCAGCATGGTCGCGTCCGTCAACGTCATGGCCTTCACAAAACCCGAGTGCTCTGCCTGCGCCTTGGGCGCAGTGGTCTCGGCGGCCACAGTGCTCATCAACTATCCTCAGCGGCGCGGAAAGGAACGTGTCGCCGGCGGGAGGGACGAGCCGGGACGATCGGATGCGGGTTTAGCCGCGCAAAATGTATCCACACGCGGCCGGTATGGCCAGAGTTAGGCGGGAGGCCGAGTTACACGATCGGGGTCAGAGTCGAATTTCATCGAACGAACGCACCGGCCGGCGGTTTGATTGCCGGCGCTGCAAGGATTTCGGCAGGCGACCGAACGATGAAATTCGACTCTGACCCCAATTCCCCCAATTTCCAATTACGGGGCGACGGCCGAGATCTGTGCGGTGTCGCGAACTGGACGGCCATCCGTCGCGCGAACCGCCGGTCGGAATCGGATCTCCGACAGCATCTCGCGGATGCGTTTGTTGTAGCCGCCGTCCTTGGAGGGGTTGAAGCTCAGGAGCGTCGCATTGCCGAGCGTGTCGACGTCGAAGTACGCGACGAGCGTATAGGGGCGTACCTTGGACGGGACGGGAATCGGCAGGATCGTCAGCGCCACGACCGTTGGCGGGAAAATCTCGCCATTCCCGCCCCCGGTACCAGGACCGTTTCCGGAACCCCTACCGGTACCGTTGCCGGAGCCGACGCCCCCGCCGGTGCCAGGGCCGCTCCCGTTGGTGCCGTCGTTGCCCGAGCCGCCGCCAACACCGGTGACCTTGCTCGGGTCCGTGTTCGCTGTGGCGGGCGCTTCAGGCTTGATCTCGGGGGCGGGTTGAACAGGGTCGGGCGGCTTCGGCTTTGGAGGTTCGACCTTGGGAACGACGGGGACGGGTTTCGGCTCGACCTTGGGCTGAACCGGTGCTGGTGGCGGCGCCATCTGCATGTAGCGAAGCCGCTCGCGTGCATTCTCACCGCCGGTGCCGCGCGTCCCACCTCCCCCACCGCCGACCGGCCCCGGGCCTCCCGCGCCCTCGTTGCTGACCTGGATTTGCCTCGCCATGAGCAACGGCGGCGCCAGCAGCAGCACGACGAGGAGGACGTGGAGGAGGATGGAGATGACCGCACCGGTGGTTTTCCCTTCCTCGCGAATCGGTATTCCGATAGGAGGTCGGTAGGGCGGGCGCTTCGGCCTCGGCTCGTCGCGGTGATCGCTCGGCAGCGGCTGCATCACGGTAGAAAGTAATACGGCGGAGGGTCCCGAAAGGGTTCCCGTCCGCCGTATTGACGATCGAGCGGCCTCGTCGGCCAGCGTGCGTTACTGCGGCGTTGCGCTCTTATCCTTCGGCGGCACGCCGATGACCTTCACACCAGCCTGGCGCGCCATATCCATGGCGTAGATCACGTCCTGGTATTTCACCTTCGGGTCGCCCTTGATGAAGATGAGCTTGTCCGGACGCGGATCGTAGATCTCCTTGAGCCGCTTGGTGAGGTTGTCCTTCGTGAGTGGCTCCTTGTTCACCGCGAAGGCGCCGTTAGGCAGGACCTCGAGGACGATCTGCTGCGAGACCGCGTTCGCTGGCGCCACGGCCGGGTTCGGGTCGGGCAACTGAATGTCGATCGCCTTGCGTGCCATCGGGATGACCATCATGAAGATGATGAGCAGCACGAGGAGCACGTCGATCATTGGCGTGACGTTCGGCTCGTTGGTGAGCCCGCCACCGCCACCAGTGGACATAGCCATTACGGTTTCGCCTCCTTCTTCTCGGCGCCCGGCATGATGTTGTCGCCCGGGACCGTGGACATCGTGCCAGGTCGCTGGTCCGTGATGAGGCCGGTCACGCGAACTCCTGCCGCCGCGGCGATGTCGAGCGCGTCAATGACCTTGGTGTACTCGAGGTTCTTGTCGGCCTTGACGTAGAGGATCTTGTCGACCGTGCGCGCGTCGTAGATCCGCTTCAATTCGTTCGGCAGCGTCTCGTTCTTGATCGCCTTCTTGTTCAGGTAGTACTGCCCCTGGGCGTCGATGCCGAGCACCTGATCCTGATCCTCTTCGGGATGCGGCTTCAGGTTGACACCCTGTGGCGGCTGAGCGTTGAACCCGGAGTTGATGGCCGGGATCACGATCATGAAGATGATCAGGAGGACGAGCATGACGTCGATCATCGGCGTCACGTTAGGCTCCGCCTTGACCCCTCCTCCTGATGCCGTGGACATCGCCATCGGTCTACCTCCCTCGATGAGCGAAGTGGATTACTGCGAGATCGGCGAGCTGCCGCCGGCGGCGGTGTTGAACTCACGCGTGAAGCGCGAACGGCCGAACTCACCCGACACGCCCTTGATGAGGTAGTCGATCATTTCCTTCGACGAATACGTCATCTCGG
>DASUGD010000252.1:0-13248 GCA_036274195.1 Gemmatimonadaceae bacterium
GCTTCGCGCCGGGCGCTGGGAACGCTGAACGACTCGGAGGCCTGCCCCGGTGCGCCCGCGGTGAGACCCGCGAATCCGGAACAGTCACCGGCAAAAGTTGCCGCGTGCAAAGGCGTTCGCCTCTCTCCTTAACGTCCGCGAGCGTGGCGCCGTCGAATATGCAGCGCACGCCATGGCGGCGAGCGCGCGATACTGTCTCTGGGAGATACCATGCGCAATCTCGGAATGGCTGCCGTTGCCGCGGCCCTGCTCGTTGGAAGTGCGCACGTCGTACGCGCACAGCGTCTCGACCCCTCGCACGCGCCGCTGCACCCGCGCGTGACGCATCGCGAAGCGCACGAGTTGCGCGCGGACAGGCGTGAGATCCATCATGACACCCGCGAGCTTCGCGGCGACAACCATGAAATCCGGCAGGATCGTCGCGAGCTGCGGCAGGACACGCGAGAGATCCGCCACGACGACACGCGCAAGGAGCGCCGCCAGGACATCCGCGAACGTCGCCAGGACCGGCGAGACCTGAATCGGGATCTTCGCGACCGGCGTGGGGATCGTCGCGACCGCCATCAGGATGTCCGCGACTTCCGCCGGGACCGCCGGCACGCCAGATCCTCCTGAGCCGACAGCCTCGCGTGTCATTCCGATTCCGAACGGAGCGAGGAATCGCCGTCGTGCTGGCAAAGGATCCTAAGTAAGGAAGGTTTCCTGCGCCGCTCTGGCATCCAGAACGGATGCCGGCACGGGATGACCGATCGTCCTGACCGAGAAGTTCCTCTACCGGGACGACAGGCAGCGTTAGGCAGTGACGTGCGTGGCGGCTGCGGCTTCCCTGAGCAGCCGCCACGCGTCGCTCACGTGACGCGGCTCCGTGCGCATGTTGCCGATCGCCAGCCGCAGCACGTAGTGCCCGTGCAGCTTCGTGTGTGACAGGTAGGCGCGTCCGCTCGCATTGACGCGCTCGAGGATCGCGGCATTGAGCGCGTCGCGCTCGGTCTCGCTCGTCCCGGCAGGGGCGTAGCGAAAGCACACGAGTGAGAAAGGTACCGGCGCCACCCGCTCCCAATCGGCAGCGTCGCTGACCCAGCCGGCGAATTCGCGCGCCATCTCCATCTGCTGGCGAAGACGAGCGGCCAGCCCCTCTGCGCCGAACGCGCGAATGACCATCCACAGCTTGAGCGCCCGAAACCGCCGGCCCAGTTGAACGCCGTAGTCCATGAGGTTCACGACGTCGCCCTGTTCTCGCGTGACGAGGTACTCCGGCACGAGCGAGAACGCGCGCTTGAGCACATCGGGGCGTCGCGTGAACATCGCCGACAGGTCGATAGGCGTGAACAGCCACTTGTGCGGGTTCACGACGAGCGAATCGGCAAGCTCGACGCCGGCGAGCACGTGCCGCATCTCGGGGACGACCGCCGCCACGCCGCCATAGGACCCATCGACATGCAACCACATACCTTCACGCGCGCATAACGCGGCGATCGCTGGCACCGGGTCGATGCTGGTCGTGCTCGTCGTGCCGACCGTCGCGACCGTCGCGACCGGCAGGTAGCCCGCGGCGCGGTCGGACCGCACGGCCGTCTCGAGCGCGTCCACGCGCATCCGAAAGTCCGCGTCCGTGTCAATGTGCACGACGTTCTCGTGCCCGAACCCCAGCGTGATCGCCGCCTTGTCCACCGACGAGTGGGCGTGCGAGGATGTATAGACGCGCAGCCGGGGCAGGTCTGTTCTCCCCGCCATGCCTTTCTCGCGAATGGCCAGCTCGGGCTTTGCCTCGCGAGCCGCCGCGAGCGCGAGCAGTGTGGAGATCGACGCGGTGTCGTTGATCAGCCCAAACCAGCCATCCTGCAGCCCGAGGAGCTGACGCAGCCAGTCGAGCGTTCTGAGCTCGAGCTCCGTCGCCGCAGGCGATGTCTTCCACAACATCGCGTTCACGTTGAGCGCCGAGATCAGCATCTCGGCCAGGATGCCCGGTGCCGACGCCGAGATCGCGAAGTAGGCGAAGAACCCCGGGTGATTCCAGTGCGTGACGCCAGGCACGATGAGGCGCTCGAAGTCGTCCAGCACCGCATCGAGCGACTCGGGCCCGGCGGGTGGCTCGCCCGGAATCGATTCGGCGATGTCACCCGGGGCGACGCGCGGGACGACGGGAAATCGTTCGGGGTGCTCGAGGTAGTCTCCGATCCACTGGAGAACGCGGCGCGCCTGACGACGGAACTCGTCAGGCGCGATGTCACCAGTCGTCGAAGTCGACAGCGTCTCGCCGTTGGTCATTTTGGTCGCTGAGCGTCAGGCGCGTTCGATGATCAGGAAGTCATCGGGCTTGTTCGGCCGACCATCCTCCCGCAGCATCGGTTTCGGCGGCGGGGGCGTCCTCCCCTCCGCGATCGTGATCAACGCCACGCCGCCAACAATGATAGCCGCCGCGACGAGCATGCGCGCGCTGATCGCCTCCCCAGCCAGGAGCCAACCGAGGATTACCGCCACGACCGGGTTGACGTAGGCGTACGTCGCGACGCGCGCGGCCGTCGACACGCGCAGCAGGAAGACGAACGCGGTGAAGCCGATGAGCGACCCGACGATCAGCAGGTAGAGCCAGGCAGTCAATGACCTGGCCGATACCGCCGCGACATCGAACGTCGAGAGCTCGCCGATCATGATCCCGATCACTCCGACGAACACGCCGCCGACGAGCATCTGAATCGCCGTCATCATCACCGCCGACTGCGGTCGAGGCGCGTGCCGTGAGTAGATCGATCCCACCGACCAGGCGAGCGACCCGAGTATCACCGTGGCGGCACCAAGCAGATCGACGCGTGCGCCCCCGCCGAAGGACGCGGGCCCCACCAGCGTCGCGACCCCCGTGAGGCCGATCAGCAATCCTGCTCCAACGAGAATCGTAGGCCGGCGACCGCCCGGGCGCGCCCACTCGAGCAGCACCATGAAGAGCGGCGTCATGGCGACGAGCAGCGCCGCGATGCCCGACGGAATGCGCCGCTCGGCGACCCCGACGAGCGAGTTGCCGAGCATGAGGAGCGCCCCGACGATCGCCGCGGTGCGGAACTGCGGCAGCGTGACCGTGGGTGCACGGCGTACTCGCGCCGCGACGAGCATGATGAGACCGGCGAGTGCGAAGCGACTCGCCGACAGAATGAACGGCGGAATCGTTTCGATCGCGAACCGGATTCCGAGATACGTCGAGCCCCAGATCAGGTAGATCGCGGCGAAGGCCGCGATCACCAGCCCGCGACGAGCCGGCACGCCGGCTACCGCCACCGGAACAGCCTCAAGGCCAGCGTGAAGCAGACCACGAGCCACGTCACGATGATCGCGAGCTCACCGCCCACGGTGCCCCACGACGCCCCCTGCAGCATGTTCGCCCGAAGCGCGTCGTTGACGGCGGTGAGTGGCAGCGCCTGGATGAACGGCTGCGCCGCTTTCGGGAAGTTGCCTGACGAGAAGAAGACACCGGAAAACACCCACATCGGCAGCATCACCAGGTTCATCAGCCCCGACGCGCCTTCGATCGTGCGCGGCCGCGCTGCGATGAGCAACCCGAGTCCGCCGAACGCGAGGGACGAGAGCACGCAGATGATCGCGAGCTGAGTGAGCGAGCCGCGAAGCGGCACGCCGAAGACGAGCGTCCCGAAGCCAATGAGCGACGCGACCTCGACCACGAGCAGCGACAGCCTGAAGAACAGGAACGACGCGAGGTACTCGGCCTTCGACATCGGCGTGGCGATGAGCCGCTTGAGCAGCTTCTTCTTCCGCGCATCGACGATGGCGAACCCGATACCCCAGATGCCGCTGCCCATGAGGTTCATGCCGAGGAGCCCCGGCACCACGAAGTCGATGTACCTCGAGCCGCGCTCGCTCACCTTCGTGTCGGCGACCGGCACCGGGTCCTGCTGGCCTCCCGCGCGCTGCACGGCGCGGTCCACGACCATGCGTGCGGTGCGAGACTCCGGGCGCGCGTCGTCGAAGCGATATTCGACCGAGCCGTCCGCGCGGGGCGTGACGACGAGCGCCACCTTGCCGGTCCGGAGCGCGTTGGCTGCCGCCGTGTCATCGAGCACGTCCACCACGATGCCAGTGGAGTTCTGGAGCGAGTCCACGATGGGACTATTCGTCGCGCCTCGCGCTACGGCAATGTGCGTTGCCTCAGCCGGCCGATTGCGAAACGCGATACCCAATCCGCCAGCGAGCAGGATCGGGAAGATGAATACCCAGAACACGGCCTCCGGCTCTCGGTAGAACTCGCGGAACCGTGAGAGCGTGAGCTCCACGATGGCCGGCGTGTTGTCAGTCGTGTTCCTCGCGCGTTTCGAGCGATCAAGCGTCATCGCGCAGGCTCCTCCCCGTCAGCGTGACAAAGACGTCCTCGAGCGTTGGAGAATGCGTGCGGAGCTCGGTGAGCGGCATCCCGCGCGCCTCGAGCGTCTGCAGCAGCACCGGGATCGTTTCGTGCGCGGCGCCGACCTGCAGCGCCCAGCTCCCGCCGGCAAGACGCGCCGACTTCACACCCGCGAGGGCGAGCAGCGCAGCCTCGTCGATCTCCCGCGATCCGTCGACACCGAACTCGATGACGTGGCCCGCGCCGAGCGATGAGATGAGCTCACGCGGCGTGCCAAGTGCGATCACGCGTCCATGATCGACGATGGCCACGCGATCGCACAGGCGTTCGGCTTCGTCCATGTAGTGAGTCGTTAGGACGGTCGTCCCGCCTTCACTGCGGAACTTGTCGATGATGTCCCAGAGCTGCCGTCGCGACTGCGGATCCAGGCCCGTGGTGGGCTCATCGAGGAAGAGCAGGTCGGGATCGCCGACCAGCGCACACGCGACGGCGAGCCGCTGCTTCTGCCCGCCGGAGAGCGTTCCGACGCGCGCCCGGCGCTTCTCATCGAGCTGCACCAAACCGATGACCTCATCCACGCTGCGGCCGGCCGGATAGAACGACCGAAAGAGCTTCACCGACTCGGCCACCGTCAGCTTTTCGGAGAGCAGCGTCTCCTGAAGCTGGATCCCGAGGCGCGAACGCAGCGCGTTGCCGTCGCGCGCCCATTGCATGCCGAGGATCTCGACGGTGCCGGCATCGGGACTCAGGAGTCCTTCGCAGATCTCGATGGTGGTGGTCTTCCCGGCGCCGTTGGGGCCGAGGAGACCGAAGCACTCACCGGTGCGGACCTCGAGGTCGAGCGCGTCGACGGCAACGACGTCGGCGTAGGCTTTTCTGAGACCGCGAACCGAGAGCGCGAGTGGCGCAGTAGAGGAAGCGGGCATCGCGGAAAACTAACGCCCCCGTTCCACGCATCCAGAACAAGGGAAACGGGTGCAACGGAAAAGCTGATGCAACGGATTTCGATCCGTTCGACCAGCTGTTTTCGTCTGGATGCCTACGGCTCGTCGGACGAACCTAACGCTTAGTGAGAGCTTTGAGAGCCGCCGCAGTGTTTCGCTCGGACATTGCCAGAGCCCAGATATCACCCACGCGGGCAAGGCGGTCGCCTACCGTCTCGATCGTGAAGTCGCGCGGGTCGAGCTTCGGCGTCAGCTCCCTCCACTCGAGCGGCGTGGACACCGTCGCGCCGGGGCGAGCACGCACGGCGTACGCCGCGGCGACGGACTTGCCGAGCACGTTCTGCAGGTAGTCCACGTAGACGGTGGCCTTTGGCCGCGCGGACACCGTCCGCTCCACCGTCGCTTCTCGCGGGTGGGCGTTGGCGACGCGTGTCGCCACCAGCTGCGCGATGAGCAATGCCGCTTCGTTGCTCGTGCGCGGTGGGAGCGGCAGGAAGATATGCAGCCCGGTCGAGCCGGACGTCTTGAGGGCGGCATGAAGGCCAAGCCGATCGAGCTCCTCCTTCACCCACGCCGCGACCTCGATGACGCGCTCGAACTTCGCGCGAGGGCCCGGATCGAGGTCGATGACGGAGTAGTCCGCGAATCCGAGGCTCTTGACGCGCGCGTGCCACGGGTCCACCGAGATCGTTCCGAGCTGCACCTGATACAGGAGCGTAGCCAGCGAGCCACCGACGAGCCGCTCCACACGATCGCCGTCGGCATCCTCGATCGTCTCGACGCGCACGCCCGGCGGCGGGTTCGCCGGCGCTTTCTGCTGATAAAATGCCTCGCCGTTGATTCCGTCCGGAAAGCGCTTGAGCACCAGTGGCCGGTCCGCCATGACGGGGAGGATGAATGGCGCCACGCGCACGTAGTGGCGCAGCACGTCGCCCTTCGTGTAGCCGCCGGCCCGACCCGGGAACCATACCTTGTCGAGGCTCGACAGCGAAAGCGTAACGCCGCGGCCCAGCGTTAGGTGCGCGTCTCTGCCCTCGTGCTCCGCGGCTTCGAGCTCCGCCTCGAGCCTCGCGTCCGATCCCGAGCCAGCCGATGTGGCGTTCTTCGCTGGACGTTTCGCCGCCGTCTTCTTCTTCGACGCTCGCGATGGCGACTTCACGCTCGCCGCCGCCCCGGAACGTCGCCGGGTCGCGGCACCGTTCGCGCGGCCGCTCCGCTGTACACTCGTTGCCTCACGCGTCACGTCGCGTGGGTCCTTGTCATCCCGGACGCCCAGGAAGATGGGCTGACGCAGGCGACCGTCCGCGGTCCATTCGTTGAACTTCACTTCGACCACGACCTCGGGCCGCACCCAGTGGGCCTTTTCGTTCGTCCGTACCGGCGTGGAGAAGGGCGATGACTTTCGCTCCAGGCGCTTGAGTCGCTTCGCCATCGCCGCGAGGCTCTCGCGCGTGAAGCCACCCCCGGTGTGGCCCACGTACACGAGATCATCGCCGTCGAAATACCCGAGCAGGATCGCGCCAAGATGCTCGCGCGTGTTGCGCGGCTCGGTGTAGCCGCCGACGACGAACTCCTGGCGAAACTCGACCTTGAGCTTGAGCCAGTCGCGCGATCGAGCGCCCGGCTGGTACGTGGAGTCGACTCGCTTCGCGATGATGCCCTCCCAGCCATCGCGTCGAGCTCGCGCGAGAAGCTTCTCCCCGTCGCCGGGGGCGGAATCGCCGAGCCGCACACCCTTTGGCGGCCGCGCGCCAATGAACCGCTCGAGCCGCTTTCGCCGGACGCTCCACGGCTGGTCGAGCAGCACGGTATCGCCGTCCACGAGGAGGTCGAACGCGATGAGCGCGGCCGGCGTGCTCGCCACCTGGCTGGCGATGTCCGTGGCGCCCTGGAGATGCATGCGACCCTGGAGCGCCTGGAACCGCGCCGGCGCGTCCCCGGCGAACGCGACGATCTCGCCGTCCAGCACGAACGGCCGCTTCCGTCGCAGCGCGAGCGCGCGAATGCCGGCCGTCACCTCGGGGAACTGGTGCGACTTGTCCTTGCCGTTCCGCGTGATCAGCCTAACGCTGGACGCGGACGCGAACGCGAGGACCCGCACGCCGTCGTACTTTGGCTCGAACGTCCATCCGGGCCCGGTCGGGATGCTGGTGCCGATGGAGGCCATCATTGGGGCTATGCGAGAGTCGGGACGCGAAGAACGGGAACTGGGAACCGGGAACGGGGAACCGTGGCTCTTCATGGATTCACTGTTCCCGGTTCCCGCGGCCGCGCCTCCGGCGCGCCGCTTCCCAGTTCCCGCTTTCCGATTCGAATGCCAGACTTTCGAACGCCCCTCGCGGATCTCATCCATCGTTCGCCCCGTCGCCACCGAGGTGTCATGGTCGTTGATGTCCCAGCCCGCCTCCGCGTCCGCATCGCGATGCTTGATCAGGAGCCACTGCGGCTTTCCCTCGCCGCGACCCGCCATGCGAACGAGCGCGAACGAGCCGCGAAGCCGCTTGCCGTGAAACGTGATCTTGATGTCGCCGCGCTCGTAGCCCCGGCGCAGCGAGTCCACGCTGCCGTCATCCGGTTCGTACGTGCCGCGATCCCACAGCATCACCGTTCCGCCGCCGTATTCGCCGGCCGGAATCGTCCCCTCGAACGTGTTGTACTCCATCGGGTGATCCTCGACTTCGACGGCGAGGCGGCGCTGCGTCGGGTCGAGCGATGGTCCCTTCGGCACCGCCCAGCTCTTCATCACGCCGTCCAGCTCGAGCCGGAGATCGTAGTGCAGGTGGCTGGCCGCGTGCTTCTGGACCACGAACTGGAGCCGCCTAACGCCTCGCGGCCGCGGGGATGCGCCCTCGGGCTCCCCGGTCCGCGTGAAGTCGCGCTTCGCGCGGTACTCGCGAAGGTCGGCGTTCCCGCGAGGCCCGCGCGCCGTCGGCTTCCGTGTCGCCACTCGCTCCCTCCGACTTCAATCTGGCGTCTATGCCGTCTTCTTCTGGCGGCTTCGGGCGCCCGAAGTCCGTCGGGCCGTCTTGGCCACGCGCTTCTTGCCGCCCGTTCCCTCCTTCGCCGCCGCCTCCTCGAGGCTCGCCTGCAATCGGGACATGAGGTCGAGCACCTGAGAGTCCGCTTCATCCGGCAAAGGCTCGGCCGCCGTGACCTTCTTACCCTTCATCTTGGCGCGAATAAGCTTCATGAGGTTCGCGCGGTAATCGTCGGTGTAACGTGAAGGGTCGAACGGCTCGGCGAGATTCTCCACGAGCTGCTTGGCCATTGTCAGCTCCTGCTCGCGCAGCATCGCAGTGCCGGGGAACGAATAGTCGGTGATGTCGACCAGCTCGTTGGCGAATCGCATCAGCTCGATGACGAGTGCCTCACCGACGACTCGCACGCCGGCGAGGTGCTGCGTGCGTCGAATGATGACTTTCCCTACGCCGACGACGCCGGTTTGCCGCATGGCCTCACGGAGCAGGGCGTACGGCTTGTCGCCGCCCTTCGTGGGCAGGAGGTAGTAGGGCGTCTCGAAGTAGCGCGAGTCGATCTCGTCCTCGCGGACGAAGTCGATGATGTCGATCGTCCTGGAGGAGTCGAGCGCGGCCTTCTTGAAGTCGTCATCGGTGAGCACGACGAACTTGCCTTTCTCGTACTCGTAGCCTTTCACGATGTCGCTCCACGGCACCGGCTCGCCGTCCGCCTGACAGACGCGCTCGTATTTGATCGGCGACATGTCTTCCGCGTGAAGCATCCGGAAGCTGATGTGATCGCTGCGGACGGCCGTCTTCATCTCGACGGGAACGTGCACCAGCCCGAAAGTGAGTGACCCCTTCCAAATCGACGCCATCGCCCGGACCTGCGGTTGAGGGTGAGACTGCGGCCCTGCGGGTCGAGAAAGAAAGCAAGCCCAATGCCGTGTGTGGAAAGTCATATTTGTGAGATATGCGAACACCCACCGAACCAACCGCCCCGGTCGCCAGACTGATCGACGTCGCGCTCCAGCGCGGGATCATCGACGGCGCACAGCGCGAAGAGCTCGCGGCACTTTCCGCGGAGCTCAATGCGACGCGGGACAATGCCCTCCAGGGCGACGACACGCCACCGCGGCGCGAGGCGCGGCGTGGGTTCAACGCCATCACCGTGGCGTACTCGCTCGGCGCCGTTCTCGTGCTCTTCGCGCTGGCGTGGTTCCTCGTGGAACGATGGAATGCCCTGGGTCCCTTCGGCATCCTCGTCGTGGCGCTGCTCTATGCGGCGGCCTTCGCCGTCGTCGGCGCACAGCTGCGACGGCGAGGCTTCGACGTCGCCGGCGGGCTCGCGATCGTGCTCGCCGTGACCATGACGCCAGTGTGGGCGTGGGCGATCCTGCGCCTCACGGGCGAGTTCCCTGAGCCGAGCAACTGGGGTGATGCGCTGTCGCGTTACGGGCCGTACATCGCATGGCGCTTCATCGTCCTCGATCTCGCGACGATCGGCTCGGCGCTGGTGGCGCTCCGACGCGTAAACTTCTCCGTGCTGGGCGCGCCGATTGCGGTGGCACTGGTTGCCCTGCTGCTTCATCTCGGTCAGGCGTTAGGCAACCCGCGTCTCTCGTGGTACGTCGGTCCGTACTACACGTGCGTGGTCGCGTGCGCCATGATCGCCATCGGCTATGCCGCGGACCGACGCCAGCCGCCGGGTGAGGACTACGCGTTCTGGGTGTACCTCGCCGGGCTGGTCACGCTGCTCTTCGGGTACATCGAGGTCTGGCAGTACATCGGTCGGTGGCGGCATGCGCTCCCGCTCGTCGCGGCGGCGCTCGTGACGGCATCGCTGTACCTTCGACGCCGCACGCTGCTCGTGGCCGGTGGCTTCGCGGCGTTCGGCTACCTCGGCTACCTGGCCTTCGACGTGTTTCGCCGGGTCATCGCGCTGCCGATCGCGCTCGCCACGCTCGGGCTATTGGTCATCGTCACCACCGTGTGGATGCAGCGGCGCTACCCCGCGCTCGTCGATCGTGTGAGCCGCGAGGACGCCGCCGGCGCCAAAACGCTTCCGGCTGGCGCCATCGCCGTGCTCGGGCCCCTCGCCATAGCGTTCACGGCCATGCTGTTCGCCGCGCGCGAGGCCGAAGAGCGGACAATCGACCGCGAATGGCGCAACGAGTTCTACGCTCGGCGGGCGCGGAACCAGATGCGGGAGGTCCGCGAGCGGACTGCTCCCGCACGGCCGCCGGCTCCCGCCGACACGACGGGCCGCACAGTCAGGTAGGCGCTTCCGGAACACTCTCCGTCCCCAGCGGTACCGAAACCACTTCAAGGACCGCGACGTAGAGGCTCGAGCCTACCCCTCCTCGTCCCTCAGGAGCTTCGATGTTTTCGGCAGTCCTCGCACTTGCGTTGGCATTCGATCAGCAGGTCCAGGTCCGCGTAGGCGGAAACCCCGATAGCGCGCAGGGCCACAGGGTCCAGGCTGATACGATCGAGGATGGGAAGAACAAGAAACGCGAGCGAAAGCGAATTCCAGTAACGCCCGAGCTCGAGGCGTCGGCGTTCAAGGATCCGGCTGCCCGGGCCCTCCTCAAGCAGGCTCGCGAAGCGCGTATGCGACAGGACTCGGCCCTGCTCGCCTACGACGCGACAGCATATCAGCGGATCTCCGCCGGCCTCGGTTTTCGTGCCTTCGGCCGTGACCGCCTCTTGTTCCGAACCGAGAACGTGTCGCGGGTGCGGTGGTCGCGCGATAACGGCGCGTGGGTCGACCTCAAGGGTGCCCGCACCGTGGTTCCCATGGTGAAGCACCTCGATGAGGATGACGACATGGACCCCGACGAGATGGCGCCCATCCCGTATTACCCGGGACGTGAGGCGCTCTGGATCGGGAACGGGGTGGCAAAGGCGGAGGTCGATCCCGAAGACATGATCCACCCGCTGGCCGTCGGGTCGGAGGCATACTACCGGTTCGCCATCGGCGACTCGATCTCGTTCAAGCTCTCCGACGGGAAGGTCATCGCGCTCCGCGAGCTTCGCGTCGAGCCGCGTCGCCCGAACTGGCGCCTGTCCGTCGGCTCGTTCTGGTTCGACGTGAGCACGGGTCAGCTCGTGCGGGCCGCGTACCGGATGTCGGTCGAGATGGACATCTGGAAGGTTGTCGATGAGGAGGTGGCGTACGACGAGGATGACGACGACAAGCCACCCGCCGCAGTGAAGGCGTTCCTCTCGCCCATGCGCGCGAATCTCGAGGGCGTGACCATCGATTACGGCCTCTATGGCGGGCGCTTCTGGCTCCCGCGTGCGCAGGCGGCGGAAGGATCGGCGCAGGTGGCGTTCATGCGCGTGCCGTTCAAGATGGAGGAGAGCTTCAAGTACGCGAGCGTGAACGGGACCGATTCGCTGCCCAAGATTCCCGCCACGCCGAAATCGCTGCGGGATTCGCTGTTCGGCGACAGCACGCACTGGCGGGGCATCTCGCAAGAGGAGCGGAAGCGGCGTTACAAGATCCTCGAGGAAGCGGATTCAGTGCAGCACGAGCGGCAGAAGGAGGCGCGCAAGGCCCAGTGCGACACGTCGGGCATGTACACGCAGTATCACTCGCGCTACAACGGCACCGTGCGCGTGGCCGTGCGGATGCCGTGTGACTCCCTGGCACTCGCGCAGTCCAAGGACCTTCCGGGCTCCATCTACGATCCTGGCGAGGAGCTGTTCGGTGCCGCCGAGCGCGACGAGCTGATGAAGTCGTTAGGCTTCTCGCTGCAGCCCGCGTGGGCGCCGCAGAAGCCGACGTTCCACTACGGCCTCGACCTGACGCGATACAACCGCGTCGAGGGGTTCTCGACGGGGCTCGACATGCGGCAGCAACTCGGCAAGGGCTATAGCGTGAGAGCGGTGCCTCGCATTAGCCTCGCGGACGCCCAACTGAACGGTGAGCTGTTCGGCACGCGCGGCAACGGCCGCCGCCAGTTGGATCTCGGCATCTATCGGCGGCTCGAGGCGTCGAACGACTACGGCGACCCGCTTTCGTTCGGCGCGTCGCTCAACGCGCTGCTCTTCGGGCTCGACGAGGGCTTCTACTACCGCACGTGGGGTGGTGAGCTCGCCGGCTCCAACGTGGGCGGCGGTGGCTTCACGTGGCGCGTGTTTGGCGAGCGTCAGTGGAAAGCGAACGTCGAGACGCAGTGGTCGCTCGCCAATGCGATGAACGACGTCGAGTTCATGCCGAACATCGAGGCGAAAGAGGGAACGATCGGCGGCGCGGAGCTTCGCTACACGCACACGTTCGGGCTGGACCCGGCGGGTTGGCGGCTACTGACGGACTCGCGCGCGGAGGCAGCGGCCGGGACGTTCGACTATACGCGTGGTGCGCTCGACATGACGCTCTCGCGTGGCCTGGGCGGCGGATTCGAGGCGGCAGTGACCGGTAGCGGAGGCATCTCGGGCGGGTCGTTGCCGCCGCAGCGCGAGTGGTTCATCGGGGGCGCGCACACGGTTCGCGGCCAGCGGCCAAGTCTCACGGAGCCGGGGCAGGCCGGGAACTCGTACTGGCTCGGGCGCGGGGAGCTTGGCAGGCAGTTCACGGTGGTGCGGCCGTCGGTGTTCTACGACGTGGGTTGGGCGGGCGACCGCAACGACTGGAGTCACCCGGGTCGGCCAGTGAGCGGTGCAGGCGTGGGCGCGTCGTTCATGGACGGTCTGTTCAGAATGGACCTGTCGCGTGGTATCTATCCGCGTCAGCGCACGTTGCTGGACGTCTATTTCGAGGCGCGATTCTAGAGCCGCGGGCTTTTCGAGATCACCGCGCGGCGGGGCTATTTGAGATCATCGTGGCGCTGGCGCGGGCACTCGGCTCCGGCGGCCACCGCTCGCGACGTTCGAGCCAACGGGCACTGGGCTCCGCTCGTGGAGAGCTCCGGTGCCCCGTTGTCTCTCACTGCTCGCTCGACGCCGCCTGCGCCGAGCGCCCGCGCCCGACGGCACCCGGCTCGACCCAGAG
>DASUGD010000253.1:0-12500 GCA_036274195.1 Gemmatimonadaceae bacterium
CAACCGCGTGGACCAGCTCGCCACGTGGGCCGTGACCACGTTCATGAACAAGCTGCGGAAGCACCCGACGTACCGGAACGCCGTCCACACCCAGTCGATCCTCACCATCACGTCCAACGTGGTCTACGGCAAGGCGACTGGGAACACGCCCGACGGCCGCCGCCGCGGCGAACCGTTCGCTCCGGGCGCCAACCCGATGCACGGCCGTGACAGCCATGGCATCCACGCCGCCGCCGCATCGGTGGCGAAGATTCCCTATCGCGACGCGGCCGACGGCATCTCGCTCACCGCGTCGATGGTGCCGCAGGGCCTCGGGCGGGTCGCCGAGGATCGCGTCACCAATCTGGCGGCGATCCTGGACACCTACTTCGGCTCGACCGGCTACCACATGAACGTGAACGTGCTGAACCGCGAAACGCTGCTCGATGCGGTCGAGCACCCGGAGAAGTACCCGAGCCTCACCATTCGCGTCTCGGGCTATGCGGTCAATTTCGTGCGACTGACGCGCGAGCAGCAGATGGACGTCATCAACCGCACCTTCCACGGAGCCCCCGCCAATGCCTGAACTCCAGGTCATTCCAGCCACCCAGCTCGAGGCGTCGAGTCCCTTCGAGCTTCGTGTCGACGGCGCCAGAGACCTGCCGGAGCCGGATGTACGGGCGGCGGTGGCGAGCGGCGACATGGGCTTCCTTCACTCCTTCACGACCGGATCGGCGGTGGACGGTCCGGGCATCCGGGTGGTGGGGTGGACGAGCGGCTGCATGTGGAGATGCCGCTACTGCCACAACCCGGATACCTGGAAGATGACCAACGGCATCCCGGTATCGGTGACGCAGGCCGCGACCCAGCTTCGCAAGTACCGGCGTGGACTGAAGTCGATGGCCGGAGGCCTGACGATCAGCGGCGGAGAGCCGCTGATGCAGCACAGATTCGTGCTGAAGGTGTTCGCGGCAGCGAAGGAGATGGGCGTTCACACCGCGCTCGATTCCAATGGCTACTACGGCGAGCGCGTGGTGGACGCCGAGCTCCCGTTGATCGACCTGGTGCTGCTCGACATCAAGACCTGGGATCGCGACCGCCACATCCATCTCACCGGAATGGACAACGCGCCGACGCTCGAGTTCGCCAGGCGTCTCGGACGGTTGAAGCGTCCGATCTGGCTCCGCTATGTGCTGGTGCCGCAGCTCACCGACGATCCGGAGGACGTGGCGAAGACCGCGGAGTTCGCGGCCGGCCTCGGCAACGTCGAACGGGTCGAGGTGCTGCCGTTCCACCAGCTGGGAGCGTACAAGTGGGAGCGGCTCGGCCTCGAGTACACGCTCAAGGACGCGCAACCGCCGACGTCCGAGCTGTGTGAGCAGGCGTGCGAGGTTTTCAGGACGGCGGGCCTCACGGCCTATTGAAGTTCTAGCGCTACACCTTGAGGTAGCTCCACTCCTTCGTGAACGGGATCCTGCTCATCAACACCGCACGATCGTCGAGCACCACCAGGCGATCGCTCGGATTGACGCCGATCCCCGAGCTCTCGTCGTAGAGCCCCGGCTCGACGGAGAACGTCATCCCCTTCTCGATCACGGTGTCATCGCCGAGCGCGAGGAACGGTGGCTGGTGGCCGACGAAGTTCTGTCCCTGGCCGTGTCCCGGGCGGTGATAGATGTACCGCTGCATCCCCTGCTTGATCTGATACGCGTGAACCTTGTACGCGATCTCCGAGCAGACCGCGCCAGGCTTGGTCTCCTCGACGATCATCTGAACCGTATCGGCGACCACCTGCCACATGCGGTCGTGTTGCTGCGTGGACGGCAGCAGCATGTAGTTGCGGTACCCCTCACCTCCGTAGCCCCCGAGCAGGATGTCGCAGTTGACATACAGCGGCTTGCCACGCTCGACCTTCGCGTGAAAGAACTGGTTGGGGTGCGGATACGCCGTCGCCACGCCCGTCCGCACGTAATTGCCGGTCACGTCGATGCCGACGGCACTGTGAGGTTTTCCGTCGCGCTTCACGTCCCGCATCATGAGGTTGATGCCGAATGACGACAGCGCCTGGCCGATCTGGTAGTCGGTGGTGCTCGTGCCGTGCTCGAGGATATAATCGCGAGCGAACGCGTGAATGCGGTCGAAGTAGCGGTACGCACGCTGCGTGAGCGCGATCTCCTCGGGGGTCTTGATCACCTGCATCGCGAGGCACTGGTCCGACACATCGATCGCGCGCGCCGACGGCAGCACTCGGCTCCACGTTCGCTGCGCCGAGGGGCCGAGCTCGCGGTCGAGCGCGATCGTTCGATCGCCGAACCCTCGCGCCGCGAGCTTGCCGAGCACCCACTCCCAGAGATCGACGCGCTTGCCGCGCGCGAGCTGTCCGCGATTGGGGAAGCCGCCCTCCGCGTGTGGGTAGCAGAAGTAGTACTCGTTCTCCGTGCACCACCACGAGGTGATGAGGTCACGGTCGATACCGGGGGAGAACCAGTAGATAGTATCCGCCTCGTTGACCGGGAGGAGCGCCCACGTGGTGCGTTCTCCGCTCCCGCGAAAACAGCCCGTGAAGTACACGAGGTTCGTGTCACTCTCGAGGAGTACCGCGTCCGCACCACGCGCACGCGCGCGGTCGCGAAGCTTCTTCGACTGAGCCTTGTACCACGCGAGCGGCAGCCGATCGACGCCGACCGGCGCTGGCGTCGGATGCAGCGGGTTGTCCACCAGAAGGCGTTCCGAGCCGGAGCGGCCCTGTGCCGATGTCGCCTGTGCGGCGAGCGATTCCGCCGCCAGCGATGCGGCGGCGATCGATGTTCCCATCGAGCGAACAAAATCGCGGCGTGAGCGCATGGCGAGGTGAGAAGAAGAGTACGACTTCGATGGTTGGACCAGCCGCTACCGAGGGAAGATCACCGGGAAGACGAGATCCGTGGTGTAGATGCACCGATCGTTGTGTCCGCATTCGGGAACGATGATCGCCTTGTGCTTCGCGCCGAGCGTCTCGTTGACGTACTTGAAGAACGCTTCGCCACGTGCGCGACGCGTGGGCCCCTGCGCCATCGCGTTAGGCGACGAGTCGAACCCGCCGAGCGGCAGCACGTCTACCTGGCCCAGCAGGTAGGTCGTGGGACGCTCCACGAGCTGCTTGCGCAGCTGATCGTCCGTGAGCCCGGCGGTATACCCGGTGCGATTGGCGAGCCCGGCCGGCCAGCGGTTGTAGTTAGGCGCTTTGGTCGTATCGAACGGACCGTAGGTGAAGTCGCCGTTCACCGTCTCGCCGTTGGGCCCCACCGCTTCCTTGTCGGCCGTCGCGGGATCGGCGGTACCGGTCGGCAGCGGACGGTCGGCGACCGGCCACGCGTAGCTCGACGGGTTCGCGACGACGTAGCTCACCTCCACGCCGTTCAGCTTGTCATGCACCTTGTTCGTCATCGCATAACGCGTGGCGAACTGGCCACCGGCGGAGTGCCCCGCGACGACGATCTTCGTGAGATTCGGGAAGATCTTCTTGTTGGCGAGCGTTCGCAGGACGTCATCCATGAGGTCGAACGACCCGTACGAGGCGTTCGTGGGAAGCGCGCCGCCCGAGCGCCAGTTCCCGTCCCGCTCGGGCCACAATACTTCGTTCTCCGCAACCTTGTCGTTCCCGGCGGCGAAGCGCGGCGCGAGGATGATGGTGTTCTCGAGCGCTCCGGCCAGGAAGCCGGCGCCGGTGCTCGTCTCGAAGTAATGATCCGCATTGCGGCCGGCGCCGTGCACCATCACGAGGGCGCGCACGATGGCGGGGTTCGCGACGTCGAGCGGATAGCTCGCATAGACTTTCGTCCGCGACGGCCCGCCGCGGATGAGAATCCATCGCTCGCACTCGGTGGTCGCCTTGGTGCACGCCGCCGCGGCGGACGTCGGTGGCGTAACGCGCGTCGCGTGGAGGGCGTCGCGAGACGCGGCGCCGATGACGGCGAGGGTCGTGATCGTGAGAAAAGTTGCGCGCATTGAACGGTAGAAGGTTCGGGGCTGGCAACTTAGCCGGGCGAGGTGACTCGCTGCCAGTTCATCCGGACAACCCTCTGTCGCAGACGCCGGACCCGAGAGGGCCGGCTTCACAGACGAAGGGTGTTCGGATGCAGCGGGCTCGTTGTGGTACCACGTAACCCGTTAGGCAGGCAGCGCGAGGAAGTGATCCAGCCCTGGCGGGACGTCGGCGAGATCCATGAGCGCCGCGAGCTCGGGGCGAACGACCTTCCGGCAACACTCGGCGTGAGCGCCGAAATAGCGGAACCCGCGCGTGTGCGATGGAACCCTGATCGACGCCACACGATCGTTGGGAGCGAGCGCGCGACCGCAGAATGCGCAAGCAGGTTCCTGGTGGACGGTGGTTTTCTGTTCGTCGCTCATCGTACCTCCTCAATGGTCCGTGCCACCCGCGGCCGACTCGAGCGGCACGAGTCGGCGGACGATCCGGCTCGCGTTAGGCAGCGGCGTCAGCCAGCCGGCCGGCGCATGACGGTATCACGTTCGCGCACCTCGACCGGCTGAAACCCCCGCACCTCGTACATGGACCGCGGGCCGCGGAAATGACCAGCGTCACTCGGCTCGGGCTTGTTGTGCGGATACCCCTCGATCCACGACGCACCACGGGCAGTCGCGTCCTCGATCACGCGATCCAGCAACGCCGAGGCCACCCCATGGCGCCGAAACGGTGGCGCGATCACGAAGCACGACACCCCGATCACATCCCGCGGCTCCGGCCCATCGCGATCCACGAGTTGGTAGAGCCCGTAGTCCGACCGGAACGAGGCGTTGACCCACCCGACGGGCCTCCCATCCACATAGGCGAGATACCCGAACGCCGAGCCACTCCGGAGCCGCTCGGCCATCGTCGCCCGCGTGTCACGCCAGAGCCGCTCCGGCATGTCGGGCGTCGCCGGCACGTGCGGTTCGAGGCAATAACAGGAAGCCCAGTCCGGGTTGCCGGCGAACCCGTCGCGATCGAAGAACCTGAGCCAGTCATCGACGCGGTCTTCGCTCATCGGATGCACGCTGACCTCGGCAATCTCCGGCAATCGTTCAGTGTCCCCGCTGACCCGCTCCGTCGCCTCTCCATAGTTGCGGGCGTAATTCCGGAGGGCCTGCTCGGGATACGTCCAGGCGTGCACCTCCCTGGCGTGAGCCAGGAAGGCGTCGGTGAGCGCGTCGGCATCTCCGGCCTCGAGCAGCGCATCGCACCCGAAGCATTTGACGTTCATGGATCCACCCCCCTTGTCGAAGACGCGTGACGCGACGAAGGTCGCGATGCCGAGGCCGCTCCACAACCAGCGCTGGGCTGGCCACACTCGCGCGCGTGCAGCAGCTTAGCCCCATGCGCACACTCCTCTCGTCCGTCCTCGCCCTCGGCGCGCTTGCAATCCTTCCCGCCGCCGCGCCAGAACCAGCGCCACTCCGTGGCTTCACCGCCCAGTCATCCCGGGTGGAGCGAGAGTGGGAAACGAAATTCCGTGCGATCCCCGAGCCAGCGCGAATGCGGGACATGATGCAGCGACTCGCCGCGCGTCCGCATCATGTCGGGTCGCCGTACGACAAGCAGAACGCCGAATGGATTCGCGACCAGTACGCGAGCTACGGCTGGGACGCGAAGATCGAGACGTTCGACGTGCTGTTCCCCACGCCCACCGAGCGCGTGCTCGAGATGGTCGCGCCAACCAGGTACAAGGCCGTGCTGCAGGAGCCGGCGGTCGCCGGCGATCCCACAAGCTCCCAGCACGCCGAACAGCTCCCCACGTACAACGCCTATTCCGTCGATGGCGACGTCACCGGCCCGCTGGTGTTCGTCAACTACGGCGTCCCCGCCGACTACGAGGAGCTCGAGCGACGTGGCATCTCGGTCAAGGGCGCGATCGTGATCGCGAAGTACGGCGGCTCCTGGCGCGGCATCAAGCCCAAGGTCGCGGCGGAACACGGCGCGATCGGCTGCCTCATCTACTCCGATCCTGCCGACGATGGCTACGGAGGCGGCGCGGTGTTCCCCAGGGGCCCGATGCGTCCGCCACAGGGCGTGCAGCGCGGTAGCGTCGCCGACATGCCGACGTACCCCGGCGATCCGCTGACCCCGGGCGTGGGCGCAACGAAGGATGCCAAGCGGCTGGACGTTGGGCAGGCCACGACGCTGACGAAGATTCCGGTGCTGCCCATCTCGTACGGCGACGCGCAGCCATTGCTCGCGGCGCTCACCGGACCTGTCGTTCCGGAGCGGTGGCGCGGCGGTCTCCCGATCACGTATCGCTTCGGCCCCGGTGCGTCGCGGGTCCACCTCAAGCTCAAGTTCGACTTCGGCCTCAAGACGCTCTACGACGTCATCGCGCGGCTGCCCGGCACCACCGAAGCCGACCAGTGGATCATCCGCGGCAACCACCATGACGCGTGGGTGAACGGCGCCGAGGACCCGACCGCCGGACAGGTGGCCGAGCTCGAGGAAGCGCGGGCGCTCGGGATGCTGTACAAGCAGGGCTGGCGGCCGAAGCGCACCATCATCTACGCCTCGTGGGACGGTGAAGAGCCCGGGCTGCTCGGCTCGACCGAATGGGCCGAGGCACACGCCGATTCGCTGGCCGAGCACGCGGTCGCGTACCTCAACAGCGACACGAACGGTCGCGGCTACCTCGGCATCGAAGGCTCGCACTCGCTCGAGTCGTTCATCAACGGCGTCGCCAAGGACATTGTCGACCCGGAGTCGAACGTCAGCTCGTGGAAGCGGAATCAGGCGGCGCTGATGGTGCGCGGCGACCCCAACGCGCAGGCGGGCGACCTGCGGATCGGCGCGTTAGGCTCCGGCTCGGACTTCACGCCGTTCCTGCAGCACCTGGGGATCGCGTCGCTGGACCTCGGCTACGGCGGCGAGGATAACGGCGGCATCTATCACTCGATCTACGACGACTTCTACTGGTACACCCACTTCAGCGACTCGACCTTCGTCTACGGGCGCGCGCTGGCCCAGGCCGTCGGCACGACGGTGATGCGGCTCGCGAGCGCCGACGTGCTCCCGTTCGTGTTCACGAATCTCGCGGCAACCACGCATCGGTACGTCGACGAGCTCGAGAAGCTGCGCGACACCCGGGCGAAGGAGATCGACGAGGAGCGTCAGCGCGTGGCGGACAGCGTGTACGCGATCGTGCGCGACCCTCGTAACCCGGTGGGGGCGCCACGTCTCGTTACGCCGCCGCCGCGGTTCAACTTTGGTCCGCTGCTCGACGCGCAGGACTCGCTCTCCGCGGCGGCGGCGCAATTCGAGAAGGCGTATGCGGCGTGGCGCGATGGCGCCGGAGGCACGGCAGCGCAGGACGGTGGTCAGGCATCGGGACCCGGTGCAGCAAATCTCCTCGAGGTGAACCGTCGGCTGCTGAGGGCCGAGCGAGTGCTCCTGCTCAAGGACGGTCTCAAGAACAGGCCGTGGTACAAGCACTCGCTTTACGCGCCCGGGTTCTACACCGGCTATGGCGTGAAGACGATGCCGGGGATTCGCGAGGCGATCGAGCAGAACGAGTGGGGCGACGTGAACGGCGAGATCGCGCGGGTGGCGGGGACGCTCAACGCAGAGGCGGCGTTGTTGAAGGAGGCGGCTGCTTTGCTCAAGACAACGTAGGTATACGCGCCGGAGCACCACCGGATGGGAGACGACCACGCTTCGGCGACCGATTTGCTGCTGCGTGCCGGCGCGGGCGAGACCAGCGCCGCGGCGAGTATTTTCCCGCTGGTTTACGATGAGCTGCGGCGCCTCGCCCACATCCATCTCGCGAAGGAGTCGACCGGGCGAACGTTAGGCACGACGGAGCTCGTGCACGAGGCGTATCTGCGACTCATCGACGACACGCGAGCCGGGTGGAACGGTCGCGTGCACTTCATGGCGGTCGCCGCGACCGCCATGCGCCACATCCTGGTCGACCATGCGCGCGCGCGCCGGAGTCTCAAACGTGGCGGCGGCCGCGTTCCCATGTCACTCGACGCGGCAGATCTGGGCACCGAGGAGCGAGCCGATCTGCTCGTCGCACTGGACGAAGCGCTGGACCGCCTGCGCCAGCTCGACGAGCGCCGGGCACGTGTCGTGGAGTGCCGTTTCTTCGGGGGCATGACCGAAGACGAGACCGCTGAAGCACTCGGGATCAGCAACCGGACAGCACAGCGCGAGTGGTCGAAGGCGAAGGGCTGGCTCTATCGCGAGCTTCGCGACGACACGCTCGCCTGACCGGTCTCGCCAGCCGGGATGGCTGGATTCAGGCCGTTGTTCCGCTTTGGCAGGGTGAGCCCGTGGGCTCAGGTGCGTCACCGAACCCGATCTCCTCCTGCCGGAGAAACCCATGCTCGCCCTACTCGCGTCCCCCCGCCTCAGGACCAGCGGCGTCGCCCTCGTCGCTGCCATCGCCGCCTGCTCACCTGAAGTCATCCCAACCTCACCTCATCAGCCGAGTCACAGTAGTCCGCTCGTCGCAGCAGCGTTGCTGGTGACGAACACCGATGATGCCGGTCCGGGGTCGCTCCGACAGGCGATTGCCGACGCTACCGGCGGCGAGACCATTCAGTTCGACCCCGGCATCGCCGGCAGGACGATCGTGCTGTCGACGGGAGCGCTGTCGATCGACAAGGCGCTCACGATCGAGGGGCCCCAAACTGGTGGCATGACCATCAGCGGCAATCTGAAGAGCACCGTCATCGTGGTGACGAGCACGGGCGACGTGGTCCTGCGCAACCTGTCCGTCGTCAACGGCTCTGGGTTCACGGGCGGCATTTCCGCGTCCGGCGCGCTGCTCCTCGATCACTCGCTGGTGGCCAACAACCAGGGAGCGTTGGGTGGCGGAATCAACGTCTCCAGCCCCGGAACCCTGACGCTCGTCAACAGCACGGTGTCGGGCAACTCCGCCGTGGACGGTGGTGGTCTCTACTCCTCGGGGCCGACCATCAACCTCCGCAACAGCACGATCGCCATGAACAGCGCCGCGAGGGGTGGCGGGTTGTTCACCACGGGGGCGATGACCATCCGCAACGCGATCATCGCGAGGAACACCGCCGAAGCCATCATCAGCCTCAATTGCTTCGTGCCGAGCACCAGCCTCCAGCTCTTCACTGGCGTCACCATTGTGGATGACACCAGTTGCGGGGAGTCCGAGACCGCCCTGATCCTGACCGACCCCGGGTTGGCCCCACTGGCCAACAATGGTGGCCCAACGATGACGCACGCGCTCCGGTGGTCGAGTCGTGCGATCGATAGCGGGACACAGTGCAGCGAGTCCACGGACCAGCGCTATGTCGCGCGCAATCAGGGCGCATCGTGCGACATCGGGGCCTACGAGTTCACGGACTTCGTGAACCTAACGATGACCATCTCGACCAAGGCCGTGCTCGACCCCAATACCGGTGCGCTTTCTATCAACGGAACGGTCACGTGCCCGGGCCCGGTCGCCGTGTCCATCGGCGTGCAGGCGAGCCAGCCCCAGAAGGTTGCGGGCCGCGTGCAAACCATCGTGCAGGCGGGGGGCGCGACGACGGTGACGTGCTCGGGAGCGACGTCGTGGACTGTGGCCCTCACGCCGCAGAGCGGGCGGTTCGACAAGAGCAGCGTGTCGGTCACCGCGCAGACGTTCGACACCGTTGGCGGAGTCCGGCCAGCAAACAAGACGGCCTCGGTGAAGGTCTTCGTCGGGAGTTGATGTTCGAGCCACGCCGCGACAGCTTCGCATACCATGACCCGCATCGCTCTCGAGCGGTTCCGGGAGGTCGACCGCCTCCTCGACATGGTGCTCGACCTCGCACCTAACGAGCGAGACGCGTACCTGGCGCGCGCCTGCGGGGACGATACGGCGCTGCGCGACGAGGTCCGGGCGCTCGTCGAGTCGGCCAGCCAGCTCGGCGGCTTCCTCGAGTCGCCGGCGGTGGAACTGGGTGCCCGGCTGCTCCAGGGCTCCGCGCCAGGCCCGGTGTCCGTCGGGGTGCCGGAGCGCGCCGGGCCCTTTCGGATCGTTCGGGAGCTGGGTCATGGTGGCATGGGCGTCGTCTACCTCGCCGAACGGGAGGGCGGCGCATTCTCGCAGCGCGTGGCGCTCAAGATGGTGCGCCATCTCGGCCGAGGCGGAGACGCCCAGCGCCGGTTTCTCGAGGAGCGGCGCATTCTCGCGCTCCTCGAGCATCCCGGCATCGCGCGGCTCATCGACGGCGGCGTCACTCCCGAGGGCATTTCCTGGTTCGCGATGGAGCTCGTCGAGGGAGACGCTATCGATGTGTACTGCGATGCACGACAACTCCCCATCGACCAGCGGCTCGACCTGTTTCTCGCCGTGTGCGACGCGGTACAGTATGCGCACGAGCATCTGGTCGTTCATCGCGACCTCAAGCCGTCGAACATCCTGGTTCGTGGCGACGGGCAGCTCAAGCTGCTCGACTTCGGGATCGCCAAGCTGCTCGACCCACTGCGGCCTCCGGAGGCCGGAGACACGCGGACCGGTGTTCTGGCGCTGACGCCAGAATACGCTTCGCCCGAGCAGATCCGCGGTGAGCTGGTGAGCGCGGCGACGGACACGTATGCCCTTGGCGTGCTGCTGTACGTCCTGCTCACTGGTCGGCGGCCTTACGAGGTTCGTGGCCTGTCGCCGGCCGAGCTGGAGCGCGTCATCTGTGAGGTAGACCCGCCTCGGCCCTCATCGACGTTAGGCTCGGACGACGCGCTGACCCGGGCAGCCGCACGCGGCACGACGCGGGATCGCCTTCGGCGCCAGCTGCACGGCGATGTCGATCTCATTGTCATGCGGGCACTCCACAAGGACCCCGCGCGTCGATACTCCTCGGCCGCCGCGCTGCGCGAGGACGTCCGGCGGTATCGGGCAGGGCTCCCAGTGCTCGCCCGCCCGGACAGCGCCGCCTATCGGTTACGGAAGTTCGTGCAGCGGAACCGGGCGCCCGTCGCGCTGGCCATCACTGTCGCGGTCGTGCTCGTGGGCGCCACGGCATTCTCGCTGGGCCAGATGCGAAATGCCCGCCGGCAGCGCGACGTGGCCGTCCGCGCCGCGCAACGCGCCACGGCCATGGCGGAGCTGCAGGCCGTGCTCGCCAGCGACTCCCGCACGCCTGACGGGCAACCCATCGGTCCCGAGGAACGCATCGCGCTCGCGGAACAGGTGCTGCGGCGCCAGTTCCGGGGCGAGCCCTGGCTCGTGGCGGAGCTCATGGTCGAGCTGTCGAACCGCTACTCGACGAACAGCGACCTCGAGGCCTTACTGGCCATGCTGGCGCGTGCGCGTACCGTCGCGCGGGACGCTGATCTGCCGGCTCAGGTGGCGTTCGCCGATTGCATCCGATCGAGCGCATTCTGGCTCGTCGACAAGCTCGATTCCGCGCGCGTGGAGCTCACCGAGGCCCGGACGGCGGCGGCGCGGGCGGGCGATGCCGCCGACGAAGTGATCCGGGCAGCATGCCTCGAGGCGGAGGGAAAGCTGCTGCAGGCCACGGGACATGCCGATTCGGGCATTGCGATGCTGGAGCGCGCCGCGGACCTCGTGGGTGATTCGATCGGGGCGAACTCGGCCCGCGTCATGAACTCCCTCGCTGACGTGTTGCGGCTGAGCGGCCGCCCTCGCGAGGCGATTCCGATCCAGCAACGACTGCTGAATGCGTTCGAGGACTGGGGACGCGGCGATACCAACGAGTTTCCGTCGGTCGTGGCCGTCCTGGAACGTGCCTGGTTCGACCTGGGTGAGTTTGCGGCGATCGATTCGGCGTTAGGCGCGATCATCTCGCGGCGGGAGCGCGCCTATGGTCCGGGCCAGGTTGCCACGCTGCTGGCGTTCCTCTACGGACAGAACAAGTTGCGGCTCGGCGAGCTGGACTCGGCGGATGTGTGGATCGGCCGGGCGCTGCGGGACACGTCGCACGCTGTTGGTGGGCTCGTCAACTGGATGCCGCCGGCTCTGGCGCAGTTGCGACTCGAGCAGGGGCGCCTTCGTGAGGCGCAGGACGCCGCCGACCGATTACCCGGCGGACTTCGGGGGCGGCGTGCCACAGCGGCCGTTCTCCGTGCGCGGCTCCTGCACGCGCGGGGAGAGCGCGGAGCGGCGGCTCGCCTGCTCGAGCGCGAGATGGCTGCGCTGTATGCGGAGTCTCCGAAGACCCTCACGCTCTTCACGCTGCCGCTCGTGACCGCGGGGGAGTGGCGGCTCGCGTTAGGCGATGCGCGCGGCGCGGATTCTTTGGCGCGGCTGGCGGTGAGCGCGGCAACGCTCGACACGCTCACCGCGACCCGCAGCGGACTCGTCGGGCGATCCGAGTTGCTCCTGGCGCGTGCGCTGGTGGCGCAAGGCAACGGGGTCGCGGGGCGAGAGGCGGCTGCCCGGGCCGCCGTCGCATTGACGAACGGCTACGGCCCGTCCAATCAGTGGCCGCGCCAGGCGCACGCCCTTGTCGACTCGCTTTCGCGGTAGGCGACGATCAGGGTCAGAGTCGAATTTCATCATTCCAACGCCGCGGCGTTGGAATGATGAAATTCGACTCTG
>DASUGD010000254.1:0-32658 GCA_036274195.1 Gemmatimonadaceae bacterium
CCAGGCGCAGCGCCGGGTAGCGACGGTCGGCGCGGATAACCGCTGAACGCATCTAAGTGGGAAGCCGCCCCCGAGATGAACACTCCCGGAGCTTCGAGCTCCCTGAAGGGCCGTCGGAGACGACGACGTCGATAGGCCGCCCGTGGACGGTGGGCAACCACCTCCGAGCGCAGCGGTCCTAATCGCCCGTGCGGCTTGACTACTCCCAGCCTGACTCCGGTCACGTTGGAGTAATTCTCAACCGCAGAGCACGCAATCAATGAGTGCGCATCGCTCACGCGATGCGACCACATCTACCTCTTCCTCTTCTTTTCGCACCACTCAGCGTCAGCCGAAGACACATTTCGCCGGCGATTAGAGCGTAGGGGCCACACCCGTTCCCATCCCGAACACGGTCGTTAAGCCCTACAGCGCCGATGGTACTCCGACCGAGAGGTCGCGGGAGAGTAGGCCATTGCCGGCACCCCCAACGGGCCACCCTAACGGGTGGCCCGTTTTTTTCCTCCCCCCGGCACCATGTATCGCTACCTCGGAATCGCGGCAGGAGCAGCCGCCGGCGCCCTCCTCATTCGCGAACGCCAACGCCGACTCGCCGCCGAGCGGCTCGCCGCCGCCGTGCTCGAAACCCTGTTGCGCGCCATCGACGCCAACGATCCCGAAACCGGCGCCCACGTCCGCCGCGTCGCTCGTTATGCACTCATCCTCGCCGACGCCGCCGACCTCGACGAGCGCGCCATCCGAAACGTCGAGCGTATCGCGCTCTTCCACGACGTCGGCAAGATCGACGAGGCGCTCTTCGACATCATTCACGACGACTCGAACCTGACTCAGGCAGAACGCGAGGCCGTGAGAACGCACCCGGATCGTGGCGCCAACGTGCTTGCCCCCCTCGCCGCGTTTTATCCCGACCTCTCCAGCGGCATACTCGCACACCATGAACGATGGGATGGCACCGGATATCCTCGCGGCCTTCGCGGCGCGGCCATACCGCTCTCGGCACGCATCGTCTCGATCGCCGACGCATTCGACGCGATCACCTACGGCCGTCGATACCGCTCGGCACAGGGCGCAGACGACGCTGCCAAGAAACTGATGAATGGTCGCGGAACGCAGTTCGACCCGGATCTCGTCGACCTGTTCCTGTCGCCCCCGGTGTTCGATCAGGCGATGGCCGTCCTGCGCGAAGACAACGGGCCGAGGACTCGACGAGCGCCACGGTCCGCGAGACAAGCCGAGCACTCGGTGCCCAAACTCAAGTTCCGCTGGCGGACGACAACTCCCTCGCCGCGCGTTCTGGATCGGGGGCGGCAAAGATCGCCCTGATCACGGCAATGCCGCACGCCCCGGCGCCTAACGCTTCCCGATAGTTCGACGCGTTGATTCCACCGATCGCGACCGCCGGGAGCCCGGTGCGCTGCACGAGGCGCGCGAGCTCCGTGAGCCCGAGCGCGACGCCGACATCAGTCCTGGTCGATGTCGGGAACACGGGGCCGATCCCCACGTAGTCGGCGCCCGCCGACGATGCCGCTTCGTCGTCCGTGCCAACCGACGCCCCGATGATGAACCCCGGCGGCACCACTCGGCGGAGCGCCTGCGCCGGAACGTCGCCGACTCCGACGTGAGCACCAGCTGCACCGGCAGCCAGCGCAACGTCGGCGCGGTCGTTGACGATCACCGGAACCGGGAGCGACACCAGGGCGCGCGCTGCGAGGAGCAGGTCACGCGGATCCAGATCCTTGAGTCGAAGCTGGATCATGGTCGCCCCGCCGCGAACGGCCGCGGCTGCACGCCCCCTGAGGCCGTCGATGCCGTCACGCAGGTCGTCGGTGATGGCGACCAATCGCAGGGAATCGGGAATAGGCGGGCGCCCACCGAAGGTGGGCAGATGGGAATCGCTCAACGACGCGCGGGGCTGGGGTCTCTGGCACAACCCGCCGGAAGGCTACCTCGTTGACGGGCGCGGCGGGTGATCCCGGCGGATCTGGGCGCGAGCCTCGTTATGCTCGGCATACGTCTCACGAAACTCGTGATGCCCATCCGGGGCTGCGACGAAGTACAAGTACGGGACGTTCGCCGGGTAGAGCGCGGCCTCGATGCTGGCGGCGCCCGGAGAGGCGATCGGTCCCGGTGGGAGGCCCGCGTGCTTGTACGTGTTGTAGCGGGAATCGACCTCGAGATCCTTGTACAGCACTCGGTCGACGTGCCTGCCTAACGCGTACTGCACGGTCGGGTCGGCCTGCAGGAGCATCCCGCGCTTGAGCCGGTTGTGGTACACGGCGGAGATGACAGGCCGTTCCTCCGCCAGCCGCGCCTCTTTCTCGATGATCGAGGCGAGCGTCATGACATCGTGACGCGACATGGCGAGCGTCTGCAGACGGCTGGTCCACTCCGGTTTCCACACCTGCTCGAAGCGCGCGACGAGCATGCCGACGGCTTCCCCGGGTGAGGTGCCCTCGGCGAACGTATAGGTGTCGGGAAACAGGTATCCTTCGAGCGTCGGCGTCGGCACATCCAGTCGGCGCCGCAGGGCCGAGTCACTCGCGGCCGTCATCACGGACTCGGGCGGCACGGAGAGCGCGCGGCTGAGCAGCGGCGCGATGCTCGAGAGCGCAAAGCCCTCGGGGATGGTCACCGTGTGAACGAGACCTTTCCCGCGCGTGAGGGCATCCAGCACGGTACTCCACGATGCGCCCCGGTCGAGGACGTAGGTTCCCGCCTTGAGATCACGGTCGCGGCGGCGCGCCGACGCATAAAGCCGGAAGAGTCGCGGCGACGCGACGACGTTGGCCCGCGCGAGCGAATCCACCGCCGCGCCGAAGCTCGACCCGGGTGGAATCGTCACCCGGACGGTGCCCCCGCTGGATGAGTCGCAGGCAGTGCCGATGGCGAGCAGACCGGCCGCGACGGCGGGAATCCAGCGCCTAACGAGGAAGCGAGAGCGCATGTTGCAGGAGGACGGTGGCCGCGAGGGAGTCCACGTCCCCTCGGCGGCCGCGGGTGGACCCGCCCAGCTCGCGGACGGTGCGAAGCGCGACGGCGGTCGTGTACCGCTCGTCCACGAGACGCACGGGCAGGCCGGTCCGTTTCTCGAGCTCGGCCGCAATGTGACGGACTTCGGTGGCGCGCGGCGTATCGTCGCCATTCGCGTCCAGCGGCAATCCGACGACGTAGCCCTGGACCTCGAGCGCTTCCGCGCGCCGGATCATCTCGGCAATCGGCGGCCGCTTCCCGCGCCGCCGCTCGATGAATCCGGCCGGGGATGCAATGGTGCCGGTCGGATCGCTCACGGCGAGCCCAATACGGCGATCGCCGTAATCAATGGCGAGCAACCGCATTATCGTCGGGAATCGGGAATAGGGAATCGGGCTTCGCCGTTTGAGCTGATGGCTGATGGCTGATGGCTAGGCGGCGGTCAGCCGCCTTGCGCCATCTGCACAAAGAATTCCTTGTTGTTCTTCGACCGCATGAGCTGCTTGATCAGGAACACGATCGACTCATCCGGAGGCATGTCGCCGAGAAAGTTACGCAGCAGAAACACGCGATTGATCTCCTCCTGGGTGAGCAGCAGCTCTTCCTTGCGCGTGCCGGACTTGTTGATGTCGATCGCGGGAAAGATGCGCCGGTCGGCGATTTTCCGGTCGAGTACGAGCTCCATGTTCCCGGTTCCCTTGAACTCCTCGAAGATCACCTCGTCCATCCGCGATCCGGTCTCGATGAGCGCGGTTGCGACGATCGTGAGGGAGCCGCCACCCTCGATGTTCCGCGCGGAACCGAAGAAGCGCTTGGGTTTGTGCAGCGCCGTAGCTTCTACCCCGCCAGAGAGAATCTTGCCCGTGTGCGGCGCAATCGTGTTGTGCGCCCGGGCAAGCCGCGTGATCGAATCGAGCAGGATCACGACATCCTTGCCGTGCTCGACGAGTCGTTTCGCCTTCTCGATCACCATGTCGGCGACCTGGACGTGGCGATCGGCCGGCTCGTCGAACGTCGAGCTGATGACTTCCGCGCGCTCCACGCTCTGATGCATGTCCGTCACTTCTTCAGGCCGCTCGTCGATGAGCAGAATGATGAGCGAGACCTCCGGATGATTGGCGGCAATGGCGTTCGCCATTTTCTGCAGCAGAATCGTCTTGCCGGCACGCGGTGGCGCGACGATGAGGCCCCGCTGTCCCTTGCCCAGCGGCGTGATGAGGTCGACGACGCGCATGCTGAGGTCGCCGTCCTCGAGCCGCAGCCGCTCGTCGGGATACCGCGGACGGAGATTGTCGAACGGGACGCGCTGCTTGGCGACCTCGGGCGAGTCGCCATTGATGGATTCGACCTTCAAGAGCGCCAAGTACCGCTCCCATTCCTTCGGTGGCCGGACCTGACCGAGCACGGTATCGCCGGTGCGCAGGTCGAACCGCTTGATTTGCGAGGGTGAGACGTAGATGTCATCAGGGCCGTACAGGTAGTTCCAATCCTGGCTTCGCAGAAAGCCATAGCCTTCGGGGAGGATCTCGAGGACCCCTTCACCGCGCAGCACGGTCTCGGAGTCGAGCAGGTTCTGCTCGATGCGAAAGATGAGGTCCTGCTTTCGGAGCCCCGACGTGTTGGCGATGTTGAGCCCTTCGGCCAGCTCCTGCAGCTCGGCGACGGACTTCCGCTTCAGTTCAGCGATATCCACGGGCTCAAGAAAATCCGGGCGACAACGGGTCGCGGCGTTAGGTATGCCGAGCGCCCAGGTGGGAGGAAGAACGACGCGCGGAGGCGAGGGGAGGGGAGGCGGTTGGAGCGAGGCGCGACGGCCGCGACTCGCCAGGGGAAACGCGGCGAGCGGGCACGTCGAGGACGGCCAAGCTATTGCCTGCCTGGAACAGGGTCAAGTGGAACCGCCAACGACCGTTACGGGGAGTCGATCAGAACCTGATATAGCGGAACGGCCGCTTCTTGATATCCGCAAAGAGCGCAGTCATCTGCTTCGACATCTCGGCGGTTTGCACGGCGATGATCGAGTCCTGACCGAAGCGTCCGAGCGTGCCATCGGGTGAGGAGAGCAGTGCGGCCGTGATGGAGAGCTCATCACGGAGGTCGCCGACGGTTCGCAGCAGTGTGGAGTCCCGCCGGAAGCGCCCGAAGGAGCCGCGATCGCTCGCGAGCAGCGCGCGAAGGGAATCGGCCTGCGCGGTCGCAGCCCGTGCGCGCGCGATGATCTGGCCCCGCTCGAGGGCGAGCCCCAGCGTCCCTTTGCTCGACATGGCGTGCTCCGTGAATCGCGAGGCGTTGTCCAGCAGCGCCTCGAGTCGCTTGGGTGCGTCGAGCGACGTGAGGGCTCCGATCGTTCCTCGCGCGGATGCCAGCGAGGCAGAGAGCACCTTGACGTTGGCGACCAGCTCCGGGATTTCGTCCGCGACCTCCCCATAGCTGGCGGCGAGCGTCTGGACATCGGCGGCGGTGACGCCGCGGATGGTGTCGCCCTGCGGCAGGACGCGAGCTTCCCGCGCGCCGGCGGTGAGACCGAGAATGGTCTGGCCCATGATGCGCGTGCCGGTGCCCAGTCGCGCGACGGTGTTCTCGCGAATCTGATCGCGGTACTTCGCGAGCACCTCGAACTCGATGATGACACGCCGCGACGTGTCGGCGGTCGGAGGCCCGAACTCGACATTCTTGACGCGTCCGACTTTGGCGCCGTTGATCCAAACCTCGGTGCCTCCCAGGACGTTCCGCGCGCTGCCAAAGGCCGCGTAATAACGAACGGTGCGCCCATGGAGCATACCGAGTCGGGCGTATTTGAGGGTAGCCGCGACGGTGAACAGGAGGGCGCCAAGAGTGATGGCGCCGGGGAGAAGGTCTCGCCAGCGGAGAGCGCGGTGGGGCACGGTCGCACGGGGAGCAAGCCGCGTGCTAGGTCTCAGCCATCAGCTATCAGCCATCAGCCCGGACAGCGAAACGTCGAAGGGCGCCCGCCGTTCGGTCTCCGCCGTTCGAGCTGATGGCTGATGGCTGATGGCTGATGGCTCGTCATTGACGGCATCAGGGGGCCACCAGCTTGTGGCCGGACCCCCTGAACACGCGCTCGACAGGATTCGAACCTGTGACCTTCGGCTCCGGAGGCCGACGCTCTATCCAGCTGAGCTACGAGCGCACAACAGGCCAAGTGCGCGGTTGACGCCCGTGAAGATTACCGGGGCGGGAAGGGTGACACAAGTTCGCGCCACATCGACGGATGGGCCGACGTGACGCGCGGTGCGCCGCGCGAGTCCGTAGGACGTGAAGCCGTGGAAACTCGCGCCATCCGCGTCAGCCGCGAATGCCTCCGAGGCGCCGGGTCGACCCTCGCCGGCCGCCGGCGCGTGGGTTGCGCGCCAGCCAATCTTCGGCAGCAACGACGATGTCGCGGGATATGAGCTGCTCTATCATCTCGGCGCGACGGAAGCGACCACGCACCGCGGCCGGCGAGGGCCGATCGCCCCCTCGATCGGTCGCGTCTGCGTCAACATCGGACTCGAGAAGCTGACATCCGGCCGGCCCGCGTTCGTGAGCTTCACGCGCGAGATGCTGCTCGCGTGCGCGCACAGCCCGATTCCCCACGACGCCGTCGTCGTCGGCGTACCGGTAGGTGTGAGGGCGGACGGACTATTGGAACGGGTGTGCGAGGAGCTGGTCGAGGACGGCTACACGCTCGCGCTGGACGCCTTCGAGTGGAGCTCGTACTGCCGACGACTCCTCGAGCTGGCGTCTATCGTGAAGGTCGATGTGTCGAACCAGTCGCCCGGGAAGCTCGACGATCTCGCGCAGCGGCTTGCCGTGTACGACGTTCGCCTTCTCGCACAGCGCGTGGAAACCGCCGAAGCGCGCGCCACGTGCGCCGGACTGGGCTACGAGCTGTTTCAGGGTTGCTACTATGTGCAACCGGAGATGGTGGCGAGCCGCAGCCTGACGAGTGACGAGATGAGCATCGTGCGCGCGGTGAATGTGATGCGCGATGACTGGGGGAGTCAGGCCGGACCGGGCGCGGACTCCGCCGCCGATCCTGCGCTCTTCGATCTCCTTCGCGTCGTGAGCTCGACGGCACGCGCGACCGCCAACCGGGAGGCCTTGCACCGCGCCGTGCAGCGCGCGCGAATGTGTGAGCTGCTGGCGGGACCGAGCAGCTGGGATGGCGAGTCACGCTCGCTGTTTCTCGTCGGGCTCCTCTCGCTGCTCGAAACGGTCACGGCGACGCCGATGCCGGATCTGCTGAAAGCGATAGCACCGGCTCCGGCGCTCCGTGACGCACTGCTATCACGGGTCGGTCCGTACGCCGTCGCGTTGTCGTTGGCCGAAGCGTACGAACAGGGTGCATGGGCGACGGTCGGCCGGCTCATACAGCGCATCGGAATGGATGCTGCACAGGTGGCCGCGTGCTACATCCAATCGCTCGTCTGGACCCGCGACCAGCTGCGGTCGCTCGCCACGGCCTGACCCGTTCCCTCTCTGCGCCTGCCTAACCAGGCCGCCTAACTAGGCGACCTCGATGCGGCGCGGGCCGTTCAACTTGTTCCGCAGTGTGCGGACGCTGATGCCGAGGAGTTGGGCGGTGCGCGTGCGGTTGTTCTTCGTCACCTCGAGGGCCCGCAGGATGAGCGCTCGCTCGGCCTCGTCGATGTTGAGTGACGTAAGCACGACCGCGTCGCGTGAGCTCGGCGTCTCGCTCGCTCGCCGCCCGCGCGCGAAGTCGATGGCCCGCTCGACGGCGACCTGCAGCTGCTGCGGGTTGACCGGCTTGGAGATGTAGTCGATTGCGCCGGCCTTCATCGCCGTCACGGCGTGCTCGATGCTCGCGCAATCTGTGAGCACGATCACCGGCACGTCACACTGCTCGCGCTGCAGCACCGCGAGGAACTCCAACGCCGTCAGCCCGGGCATCCGGTCATCGAACACGATGAGATCCACGAGCTCCCGGGAGAGCAGCTGGAGGGTCGCCACGACGTTGTCGGCACTGAGGATCCGATGACCGGCCCGATTCAGTGTCGCTTCCAGCAGCAACCCGACGGACGATTCGTCGACGTGAAGGATGGTGGCCATGTGCGGATAGCAGACGCGTGTCTCCCCGTGACCGCAACGCGTCGACGACCGGCCGGGAACGAGGTCCTGGACCGGCGTCGACCCTTGCCCTCAGTTGGAAGAGTGTGCGGAAAGCGGGAACCGGACCGCGAACCGTGAGCCGCTGCTGTCCGACGACTCCAGCGACACGGTGCCACCGTGCGTCTGTGCGACCCACGACGCGATCGCCAGCCCAAGCCCGGCGCCGCTGGTTGCCGAGGCGCGTCGGTCACGATCCGATCGGTAAAACCGGTCGAAGATGTGCGGTTGGGCTTCCGGCGGAATTCCCGGCCCGGTGTCGGCGACGGTAACGAGGTAGTAGCCGTTCTGGCGCTGAGCCGAGAGCGTGACGTCGCCGCCGGGCGGCGTGTACTTGATGGCGTTGTCGAGCAGGTTGACGAAGAGACGGCGGAGGAGTGCTTCGTCACCGCGGAACGGAAGATCCTCGCTTCCGGTGAACGCCAGGGCGACATGTTTCCGCTCGGCGAGCGATCGCACGGCGCGAACCGAGTCGGCTGCGACTTCGCCAAGGTACACCTCGCGCGGCACCATGATCGGGTCGCCCGCCTCTGCACGGGCGAGCAGAAAGAGGTCATCCACGATCTGCTTCAGCCGGTCGCTTTCGCCGCGGACTCGCTCGAGAGCGTCGCGCAGCTCGTCGGTCGAGCGCGAGTCTCGCGACAGCGCAAGCTCCGCCTCGCCGCTGATGATGGCCACCGGTGTGCGCAGCTCGTGCGAGGCGTCGGCCATGAGCCTGCGCTGCTCGTCGAACGAGCTGTCCAATCGCTGGAGCAGGTCGTTGAGCACCGCGGCCAGGCGGCCGAGCTCATCGCGCGGGTTCGGAACGGCGACGCGCTCGTGCAGAGACGTCGCGCTGATGCGCGCTGCCTGCTCCGCGATCGCCGAGACGGGCTCGAGGCTCTTTCGCGCGAGCAGGCTGCCGCCGGCCGTCGCTACCAACAGCATGAGCGGGATTCCCAGCCCGAGTGCATAACGCGCCTCGCGCAGCGTCGTTTCCTGCGACTCGAGGGAGCGTGCGGCGCCGATGACGATGTCCCGGCGCCCCAGCCGGTACGGGAGGGCGACGACGCGCACGGGCCCGCCGTCGCCGAAGCCCGTCGCGAAGGTCGTGGGATCGCCGGGCTTCGTGCGCGCGAGGATCGTCCGAAGATCCGGGAGCTGTTGTGCCGCGTGCGTGCGAGGCGGCGTGGATCTGCGCCGCGCGACGAGATCGACCATCGACATCACGTTCGTCTGGCGGTCGAGTACCGTGACGGCGATGTCGCGGAGTCGGAACTCCTCCAGCACGTCGTCGATGATCGTGTCGAAGGGCTTGCCACTCAGCCGCTCGAATTCCATCGCGCCGGCAACGGCGCCGGCAGTCTCGGCGAGATACTCGTCGATGCGCTGCTGCGTCGTGTGACTCAGAAAGGCATACCCGGCGAGCGCGAACACGGAGAGCAGCAGCGCGAAGGCACCCGCATACCACGCCGAGAGGCGCGTGCGAATGGACGCGGCGCCTTTCATCCCGCCCGGTCTTCCTCGTCGGACCGCGGCGGGGTCGGGCGCCCGGTTGCCACGCCGGCACCGCGTTCGCTGCCCTCGGCCGAGAGCAGGTACCCGGCGCCGCGGCGCGTGTGAATGAGCGGGGTGCCGCCGGCGTCGTCGACCTTCTTGCGCAACCGGTTGATGTAGACCTCGATCGCGTTCGAGAACGGATCATGGTTGGCATCCCAAACGTGCTCGCACAGCTCCGCGCGGCCGATCACGCGCCCGGCGTTTCGCGCGAGGTACTCGAGCATCACGTACTCCTTGGTCGTCAGCGGAATGCGTCGGCCGGCACGCGCGACGTCCTGGCCTCGCGTGTCGATGACCAGGTCGTCGATGGTCAGCGTCGTCGGCAGGAGCGCAGGCATGCGCCGAAGCAGTGCGCGCAGCCTGGCGTAGAGCTCGTCGAGCTCGAACGGCTTGACGAGGTAGTCGTCAGCGCCAGCGTCCAGCCCCGTCACGCGATCGATGACGGCGTCGCGCGCCGTCAGCATCAGGATCGGCATCGCGCGGCCCTTGGCGCGAAGCGCTCGGCTGACTTCCAGTCCGCTCTGCTTCGGCAGGTTCACGTCGAGAATCAGCGCGTCGTACTCGTTGACCGATGCCTGATAGACCGCATCGGTTCCGTCGTAAGACACGTCCACCGCGTAGCCCTGCTCACGGAGGCTGCGCGCCAGCATGTCGGACAGTTTCGTGTCATCCTCAACCAGCAATAACCGCATGGGTCGTCTTGCCTCGGCGCGTTGCGAATACGTTAACCGTCGTTTAGCTCGTGCCCCGCATCATCACTCCAACAACCGCGGCCCGCTCTGGCAACGGTTACGAGGACACGCCGCCGCACGATGCGGCTGCTTTCAAACATTGGAGGAGAGAATGCTCGCACGCAACGCACTCGCTCTCGTGGTTGCTACCGCTCTGACCGCCGCGGTCGCTGGCGCGCAGCAGCCGAAGTCCAGCACGCCGACGAAGTCATCGGCGACGCAACAGGCCCCCGCGGCCAAGTCGTCATCGAAGACGTCGACCGCGAAAGCGCTACCCGTCAGCGCCGATTCCGCGAAGAAGATCGTGGCCGCCAACGAAGCCGGCGCCACAGTGACCTCGGCGAAGCTGCATCACGCGTCGGGGAAGGCGTACTACGAAGTCGGCTACAAGATGAAGGGTGACTCGCACACGATGCACGCTACCGTCGATGCGAACACCGGTGAGTTCGCGCAGAAGCCCGCCTCGTCGACGAAGCCTTCGGCGAAGAAGTCATCCTGACCCGCGACCTGACCGGCGCTGTAGACGGTGTCTTCCGTAATTCCCCCCGGGCGCGTCAGGCGGGCGCGTCCGGGTTCCGCCGGCGCCAGCGTTAGGCAGGACTCCGCCCGCGCGCAACCGCGAGTCCGCCAGGAGTCCCCGGACGGTCAGGGGCCGGGGGCAGGAACGACTCTCGTGCGCGTCACCGGTGCCGAGGTGGAGGGGAGCCGCAGCCGACGATGGCTCGTACCGGCCGTCGCCGTTACGATCGGTGGCCTCTCGCTCCTCGCGCTCCACGCACAGCTCCACACATTTCGGTACCGCGAGGTCGCCGCCGCGGTCCGCTCGCTGCCCGCTCGGTCACTGCTGCTCGCGGGTGCGCTGACACTGATTGCCTACGCGATCCTGCCGGCGTACGACGCGCTCGCGCTTCGGTACGTCGGTCGTCCGCTCGGATGGCGCCGGACGGCATTCACGTCACTCGTCGCCTATGGGTTCAGCCAGACGATCGGGTTGGCGGCGCTGGCCAGCGCGTCGATCCGGTATCGCTTCTGGACCGCGTGGGGACTCTCGGCGGTGGACGTCGCCGAGGGCGTCGCGTTCACGACGGTCACGCTCTGGCTTGGCGTGGCGACCGTCGGCGGCGTGGCCTGCCTCGCCGGCAGTGTTCCCGTCGCGGGTCTCGTCCCGGCGTCGCCAGCCGTCCTGCGCTCGTTAGGCGTGCTGATGCTCGCGGTGCCCGTCGGCTATTTCGTCTGGAATGTCCGGACGCGGCGGGAGGTTGTAATAGGGGGGTGGCGCTTCTCGGCACCAGGCCCCCGCCTGGCAGCGCTCCAGATCGCCACCGCCGCGGTGGACTGGCTGCTCGCAAGTCTCGTCCTGTACGCGTTACTCGCGCCATTGGGCGTCGGGCTCGGCACGGTCGTGCAGGTGTTCGTGTTCGGTCAGATGCTCGGGCTGGCGAGCCACGTGCCGGGTGGACTCGGGGTGTTCGAGTCGGTCGTTCTGCTCACCCTTCGTCCCATCGCGCCGCCCGAGTCGGTGTTGCCGGCGCTCATCGCCTACCGCGCGATCTACTACCTGATTCCGTTCGCGATCGCGGCCGTCGGGCTCGCCGTCTACGAGGTGACGAAGCGGCGATCGTCCGTTGCGTCGGTCGTACGCATCGCGGGGGGGTGGGTGCCGGGAGCCATCCCGTACTTCCTGAGCCTGACGACGTTCGCGGCCGGTGTGCTGCTGATGTTCTCGGGCGCGACGCCGGCCATTCATGCCCGGCTCCGATGGCTCGACGCCTTCTTCCCGCTCGCGGTGATCGAGGTCTCGCACTTTGCGGCGAGCCTGGCTGGGATGATCCTCATTCTCCTCGCGAACGGGATTCGTCGGCGACTTGACGTCGCGTACCATCTCACGGTGCTGGCGCTGGTCGTCGGCATCGTGGGCTCGCTGCTCAAGGGTGCCGACTACGAGGAGGCCATCGCGCTCGCCGTCGTGCTTGGCGCGTTCCTGCCCGCGCGACGTCACTTTTTCCGTCCCGCCGCGCTCACCAGTGAGCCGTTTACGCCGGGGTGGGTCGCCGCCGTCGTGCTGGTGCTCGCGGGCACCGTTTGGCTTGGCGTCTTCTCGTATGGCCACGCGGTCTTTTCTCAGCGCCTGCTCTGGCACTTCGCGACCGCGGCGGACGCAGCGCGCTTCGTTCGCGCGATGGCTGGCACCGCCGCCGTGATCATCGCGTTCGGACTGGCCCGGCTGCTGCGACCGGCTCCCGCGCGCAGCGAACCCCCCGCCGCGGCGGATCTGGAGCGGGCGAAGGCGGTGGCGCGCCGCTGCCCGGACGTGCGCGCGCACCTCGCCTTGTTAGGCGACAAGTCCCTGCTGTTCAGTGAGAGCGGCAACGCATTCATCATGTACGGCATCTCGGGGCGCAGCTGGGTCGCCCTCGGCGATCCGCTCGGACCGGAATCGGAGCACGCGGAACTCGTGTGGGCGTTCCGTGAGCTCGCGCTCCGCCACGGGGGCTGGCCGGTATTCTATCAGGTGACGCGTGACCTGCTCCCGTTATGCATCGACCTCGGGTTGACCATGCTCAAGCTCGGGGAAGAAGCGCACGTGCCGCTCGCCACATTCTCGCTCGAGGGCGGGAGCCGGCGTGGGCTTCGACGGACGCTCCACGACGTGGAGCGAAGTGGGACGACGTTCGAGATCGTTTCGCCCGAACGCGTGCCGCCGCTCCTGCCCGCGCTCGAGGCGATCTCGGACGCCTGGCTCGCAGCCAAGCGCACGCGAGAGAAAGGGTTCTCGCTCGGGTTCTTCGACGCCGAGTATCTCAGAAACACGCCCATCGCGCTCGCCCGGCGTGATGGGAAGATCGTCGCGTTCGCGAACGTGTGGACGAGCGAGGCGAAGCACACGGTGTCGGTCGATCTCATGCGCTTCTCGGAGGATGCGCCCCGCGGCGTCATGGAGTACCTGTTCGTGAAGCTCATGCTGTGGGCGCGGGACGAGGGGTACCGGATGTTCGACCTCGGCATGGCGCCGCTTTCGGGCTTCGAGCGTCGTGCGCTCGCGCCCGCGTGGCAGCGCCTTGGCGCGCTGGTGTATCGGCACGGCGAGCACTTCTACCACTTCCGCGGGCTGCGACAGTACAAGGAGAAGTTCGACCCGGAATGGGAGCCGCGGTATCTCGCGGCCCCCGGCGGTCTGGCCATCCCGCGGATTCTGGCGAACGTGACGGCGCTCGTTTCGGGTGGCCTGGCAGGCGTGGTGGGGAAATGAGTCCGCGAGCAGTCTCGATCGTCGCGGCAGTGTGGCTCGCGTTAGGCTTCGCCGGGACGGGGGCGCTGGCGCAGAACGCCGCGGCCGCCCCGTATGATGATGTCAATGGGTTGCCCTTGCACGTGGTGCCAACGAAATCGCCGTCGCCCACCAGCACGGCAGCCGTATTCCTGAGTGGCGACGGCGGTTGGGCGGGGCTGGACCGGCGTGTTGCCGAGGACCTTGCCGCGCACGGTGTCTCGGTTGTCGGCCTCGATTCGCGCGCCTATCTCATGAAGGCGAAGACGCCTGACGAGGCGGCGGCCGACGTCGCCCGCGTGATGCGCCACTACACGACAGAATGGGCGGCGCAGCACGTGGCGCTCGTCGGCTATTCGCGTGGAGCCGACATGGCCCCGTTCATCGTCAACAGGCTCCCGAGCGATCTTCGCTCCGAGCTGGCGCTGGTGGTGCTCCTCGGGCCGGCCGAGCGGGCCAGCTTCCAGTTTCACTGGACTGACCTGCTGACGGACATCTCGAAACCGTCGGATCCCCCCATCCTCCCGGAGCTGGAGCGCCTGCGCGGGATCCCGGTGCTGTGCGTTTACGGGAAGGACGAGAAGGAGTCGCTCTGCCGCCTCGCCGACACCAGCGCGGTTCGGGTCGACAAGCGCAAGGGGCGCCACCATTTCGATGGCGACTACGACGCGATCGCCGCCGAAATTATCCGGCTCCTCACACCTCTGAACGCGACGAGCCGTTAGGCGGCACGCCCGGAGGCGAGGCCGCTCTAGCGCGCGGTCTGTCGATGGTCGACCAGCGTCGCGACCGTCTGTGCCACCGGATGAAATCGGTATTCGCCGTGACGGTACAGATCGTCGGCCGACTGGAAGTAGGCGATGGCGTCCTCGACCAGATTCCGTGCGCCGGCATCCGGCGTAGCGACCCGGTGCATGGTCGCGTCCGGATCGACATCGTAGACCGTGGTCGCGCGGCGGAGCCCGAGCACCGCCAGGCGGTTGTCGCGCATGAGCGCGACCTCGTTGTTGTGTGTCATGACCGCGACGCCTGGCCGTGCATGCGGCGAAAGCACATCACGGCCGAAGAACTTCGAGTCGTAGTCACCGCCGAGCAGCCCAAGGATGGTCGGCGGCACGTCCATGGACGACGCCAGCTGGTCCACTCGCGCGCCCGCCGGCACGATGCCCGGTGCGTAGAAGAGCACCGGTACCGCGTAGCTCGCGAGCGGAATCTCCGCCGCACCATAGACTCGTGCGCCATGGTCGCCCATGAGGACGAACAGCGTGCTGTCGAAGAACGCGTGCGTTCGGGCCTTGCGGACGAACCGGCCGAGTGCCCAATCCGCGTACTGCACCGCGTTCACCCGCTTGTGCTCGTTGGGATCGGCCGCGATTCGGCCCGCGGGATAGGTGTACGGCCGATGGTTCGACACACTCAGAACGAGCGTATAGAACGGCCGGCCCGTCGCGTGCAGCGAGTCCATCTCCGCCAGGGCCTTGTCGAAGATCGCCTCATCCGACACGCCCCACGCCGTCGTGAATTCGCCGCTCGGGTAGTCCCGCTGCTCGATGACCCGTTGCATGCCGTTGTTCCGCATGTACGAGCCCATGCCATCGAACATCGCGCGGCCGCCGTAAATGAACTCCGTGCCGTAGCCTCGCGAGCGGAGCAGCGCAGGCAGTGTGAACAGGTCCACGGACTCGGGTCGGCGAACGACCGAGATCCCGGGCAACGGGGGAAGGGACGACGTCGTCGCCTCGAGTGCGCGAATCGTTCGGTTCCCGGTCGAGTAGGCCCGCGTCAAGAGTGTCCCCTCGCGCGCGAGTGAATCGAAATGCGGCGTTAGGCTCGCCACGCTGTCCGCGTGCAGGGCGCCGATGAACTGCGAGCCGAGGCTCTCCTCGAGCACCACGACGACGTTGAGGCGGCGGGTGGGACGGGTGCCGGTCACGCGGCGGAGCGAGGTCCACGGCGTGAATGCGGCTGCGGGCGACGCGGCATCGGCGAGCAGGCGGCGGAGTCGTGGAAGCGTCTCGGTCGAATCGCGTCTCGCGTACAGCGCGTCGTAGCTCGTGCCCTGACCCTGGAAGGCTTGCCAGAACGCATAGTAGCCGTTCGACGCGACCTCGTTCAGCGCGCGATCGTCCGAAACGTGCGCGAGCTCCGGTCGCGCGACACTCGAGCAGGCCAGGAGGACGACGACGTACGCCAGCGCCATCGCGAATCGCTTTCGCAGTGGTGCCACCGCATCGATTGCCATCCGAACGCGGCGTCGCGACACGTACACCACGGCGGCCGCCACGAGCGCGATTCCGGCGAGGATCCAGCCGGTCGGATAGCTCTCCCAGATGTTGTTGACGACCTCGGTCGGGTAAATGAGGTAGTCCACCGCCACGAAATTGAATCGCCCGTCGAACTCCTCGAAAAACACGAGCTCCGCCACGGCAACGAACAGCGCGCCGGCGGTGGCGAGAGCGACCGTGGCGAACAGCAGGATGCGGTTCACGCGCCGGGCGTGCCACGACGATGTCGCAATCGTCAGGTAGAGCATGAGCGGCAACAGCAGCCAGAGCGTCACCGCCGCGTCGTAGACGGCGCCGACCGCGAATGCCCGCGCGAGGGCGAGCCACCGTCCGGCCGGCCACCCACCGTGAACAGCGACGAGCAGGGCCCGCGTGATGAGCGACAGCACGAACACCACGACCCCCAAGACAAACACCGGGGTATAGCGGGTAAACGGTGAAGCGCCGCGGTTGTCAGGAGCCGCGGTGGGAACTTCGTTCGAGGATTTCATCGCAACGAAATCTGGCGCTCAACCATTAAACGACTATGAACGAACCTTGAATGGGGGTTCGTTCGAGGCGTCCTGGGCTCGCATGGGAGTGCGCTACCCGAGTCGGCGGTTCGGCGCGATTCGACGGCCGAGCCAGTTCATTGGTGGTTCAGGTGTGATGGCTAGGCTATGGGGTGTGAAGTACCTGACTGTCGCCGCTGCCGTCTTGGCATTCCTGTCGAGCGCCGCGCCAGGTCACGCGCAGCAGTGCGACACCGTCAAATCGCGCACGTCGCTGAGCGAGCTCACCGGCGCGCGAATCCACTCCGTTCGAGTCGTGACGGAGGGGCCTCCCGAGTTTCCCGGCGTGGCCCGTGCGCTGGATGGCCTGCACGTGCGCACGCGCGCGACGACGGTGCGTCGCCAGATTCTGTTCGCCGCTGGTGATACGGTCGACACGCTCGCGGTGGGCGAGTCGATCCGCCGGCTACGGCGCCTTCGCTACCTCCGGGACGTCGAGCTGACCGGCGTTCGCTGTGGAAGCGCGCCGGTGGACCTCGTGCTCACGACGCGCGATGACTGGAGCGTCAAGCCGAAGGTGCAGGTTCGCTCTGGAAGATCAGAGGTTGGCGTGACGGAGCGCAACCTCCTCGGCTCCGGCCGCGAGCTCTCGCTGCACGCGCGCACGGACCAGGGACGAGTCGGCGTGGGCGTGACGCTCAACGACCCGTGGTTCTTCAACTCGCGCTTCAGCGCGCAACTCGGCCAGAACACGTATCGCGACGGGCAGGACTGGACCGCCAACCTGCGGTTGCGTGAAGAGAGCGTGCTCGCGCCGTGGGGAGCGGAGTTGGGCGGCATCGTCTCGTCCTACGAGCCGGGACTGGTGGGCAGCGACGCGTTCGAGCGCGCGTCCGGGCACCTGCTCGTGAGACGACGCCTCTACGACACGCCGGCGTCGGTGACCTCGTTCCTGGGTGGTGTCGAGACTGAGCGTGCAGAGCTGACCGCAGGGGCGAACGCGCTGATTGCCGGCCCTCAGCGCACGAATCGTAACTTCCTTGGGCTCTCGATCGGCGCCGCCCGGTCGTCCGTCGCGTACGACACGCTGACGTGGATGCTGCCTAACAAGGGGATCGTCGACGTTCCGCTCTCGTTCGAGACGGAAGCGGTGGTCGGCCTCGGTCGTGAGGTCGTCCGCGATGTCCCGATGATGCACGTCGATCTGTGGGCCGGCAAAGCGTGGCTCCCGACGCGGCGGTCCCTCGTCGTCGCGGACGTCTGGGCCCTGGGGTATGCATCGAGCGGACAGTTCGATGCAGCGACCCTGCGCGCGTCGCTGGGCTACTTTCGGGGAGCGGCGCGCGGCTTCTGGGCTGCCCGCCTCACGGCCGAGCGACTGGTGAATCCAGACCCGGACGTTCGGTCGTTCGTGACGATCGATCCCACGACACCGCTGCTGCCGGATGGAGAGCGGCTGGCACAGTCGGCCGTCGGCTTCTCGGTGGAGCGCGATGTCACGCTGTTTCCGCTCTCCAGGTCGTGGGCCTTGAATGGGGCGCTCTTCGGCTCCGCCTCATCCCGCTGGCAAACGGTCACTCCCGGGCGAGAGCACACCGATGTCGGGATCCTCGGGCTCGGTGTTCGCCTGACGCCGACACGCCCGGGTCGCGCGACGGCCCGACTCGACGTTGGTTACCCGATCTCGACGGCGCCGCTGGCCAAACGAGGGCTGTACTTCGGGATCGGGCTGTCACCCTGGTGGGGCGACGAACGCCACAGGCCCAGCCGTCGCGACTGAGACGTGCACTCCGCGCATCGGGCGCGGCAATTTCAGCGTTAGGTGAGCGCGTCTGGAGGCTGCAGCGTCGAGAAGAGCGGCGCGAGGGCCTCCACTCGGCACCATCCTCGAGCTGGCCGAATTGCCACGATGAACTGTACGCCGACCGGCTTCGTCACTTGCGAATAGGCGGTCCAGAACGCGCGCTCGCGCGTGACGTAGTCTTCGTACCGCGTGACCGACATCGGGTCGGCGGCATCGATCACGAAGGTGACCCACTCTCGTCCTGATGAGCTTCGCAGGTGGGCGACCACAGTGGCTTGCTGCCCGAACACGTCGACCGCCAGCCCCGTCAACGTGTTCCTGAAGTCCTCGAGCCGGTGTCGTCCGATCGCGCGACCCACCGCGGCTCGGCGCGCGACGACACCGCCGCCATGCCGGCGTTCCCGGAATGCTGCGTCGCCAGACGCGTCAGGCGTCGAGGGCTCGCTTCGGTCTCCGTGCTTGATTCCAGCCATCGTCGCCTCCCGGATCGGGTCGTTGTGCGGCTGCGCGGCAGCGCGCGCAATAGTTGGAATAGCAAGGGACGGACCCGGCGCGGTGCGGCGTTCGAACGTTCGACCGGGCGCGAACCGTGACGGGCAGGCACGGTTGTCGCTTGAGATGGATTGGATGCGCGTTTGAGGTCCTCGGTGGCGACGAGCCGCTCCGCTTCGAGTCGCGATCGCGGGATGCAGAAACCCCTTGTCGGCGTTAGGCTCGCAGACAAGGGGTTATGAGTCGGGGCGGCCGGATTTGAACCGGCGACCTCCTGCTCCCGAAGCAGGCGCGCTACCGGGCTACGCTACGCCCCGAAGTTCCTGCCACAACTGATCCCGCTGGCGCGCCCGGAAGGACTCGAACCTCCAACCTTCTGATCCGTAGTCAGATGCTCTATCCAATTGAGCTACGGGCGCCTAGCGCAAAATGTCTGGCGGAATGCCAACGACACCGCACGACACGACAGTGCCACGCGACGTCGCAGGCAAGTCGCGGAAAGTAGTCCTACATAACGACATAGTCAAGGTCGCCGGGTCGCTTCGACGCCCCGGTTCTCGGCTCGATCCGCGCCCTCGGCGGACGCTTCATCGCTGGCTTTGCCAACCTGACCTTCCTGGCCATTCGAGTCAGCAGCCTCCGCCCGGGCCGCCTGGCCGAGCTCGATCCCCTCCGGCGGAGTCACAGCCCGGCCCGAGATCGACTTGACGGGAAGCCACAACGTAAACCGCGAGCCTTGCCCAACCCGGCTCGTCACATCCACGTCACCGCCGAGCAGACGCGCCAGCTTCCGCGAGACGGCCAACCCGAGCCCGGTTCCACGCACGATCGAATCGCCTCGCCCACCAGGCCGCACCTGCTCGAACTCGTCGAAGATGCGCCCCAGGTCCGCTCTAGCGATCCCGATTCCCGTGTCCTCGATCGCGAGGGAGACCATGTCCGCCCTCGCTCCGTCACCGCGCGTCGCGACGATGGTCACCGACCCGCGCTCCGTGAACTTGATTGCGTTCGTCAGCAGGTTCATGAGGATCTGCCGTACGTGACGCGGGTCTGTCACGAGCATCGGTAGGTCACGCGCCACGACGAGATCGAGCCGCACGTCTTTCGCTTCGGCGACGGGCTCGACGATCGACACGACGCCTTCCAACAGCGGTTCCAGCGCCACCTCGCGCGCGTCCACCTCCATGCGTCCGACTTCGATCTTCGACAGGTCGAGCACGTCGTTCAGCACGCGCAGGAGATGGTCTGCCGCGGTGCGTATGCGATCGTGTGCGCCGCGCAGCTCGGGCGTCACTTCGCCGTACAGCCCCGACAGCGCGAGCGCGTTGTACCCCACGATGGCATTCAGCGGTGTCCGCAGCTCGTGCGAAACGTTCGCGAGAAAGCGGCTCTTCGCCATGTTCGCCTCGTTCACCTGCTGCGCGCGCTCTTCGAGCCTGACGTTCGCGTCCAGCAGGTCACGCGACAGCAGCTCGAGGTTGAACGAGTGCATGGCGATGCGCTCCGCGCGTGCGTCCTCGCGCAGCACGAGCAGCGCGACCACGAACAGGCTCACGAGGCCGACGATCCACATCACGACGCGCGCCGCTCGCGGCTGAAAGACGCCGATCGGCACGTCGAGTTGCCAGTGCATGCCGCCGGGCAGCGCTACCTGTTGTGTCGCGAACTCGCTCACGCGATCGGGGTAGCGTGGCGAGACGGCGAGCACCCGACCGGCGCCGTCGGTGATGCGATACCCGAATCGTCCCTGCACGCGCGGCGTGAGCAGGGTACGCAACAGCGGCGCGTACGCGATCGAAGTCGCCACGTAACCGGCCGCGCGACCCTGCACGATGACGGGGTCGTAGATCACGAATCCGAGCGTGTCCTGGCGCAGGACGAGCACGCCGGTGACTGCCGGCGCGAGCGTCTCTCGCGCGCGGTCGAGCGCCGAGCGGGTTTCGGCGAGCAGGAAATGATTTTCGCTCGCAAGATCACCGTCATCATCGGTCCGCTCGGGCAGCGCCTCTCGAACGTTGCCTGCATCGTCCAGGCGCATGACTCGAAGCAGTTCCGGCCGCGCCGTCAGCATTGTCGTGCCGAACGTCGAGAAACGCGCTCGCCGTTCTGCCGCCGATGGCGCACTGGCGATCATCTGTTCGAGCGCGTGCAGCGAGGCGGCGTCGTTGGCGATGGCGGTCTCGATCAGCGCGTCGGCCTGGACGGCGAGATCGCCTGCGCTGCGTTGGTAATCGCCGCGCAATCTTCCGTCGAGATATTTCAGGCAGACGAGGCCAGCGAGGAGAAACGCAAGCAGCGGCAGTCGCCAGAGGAGTGGTCGGCGCCTGGCTCCTCCAAAGCCTGCGTCGAGGCCGCGGGACGTGGGGTTCGGCTGGGGCGTTTCGCGGCGGTGATCCATTCCTCGCTGAAGAGTCAGGCCGTGTGATCGTGACGTCCTCTTCGAAAGGCAATGATCAGGCCCGTCGGTGCCAACTCGACGCGCGAAAAAAAACCCCGCGGATTTTCCGCGGGGGCACACATGGGCGGTACAAGACTCGAACTTGTGACCTCCACGATGTCAACGTGGCGCTCTAACCAACTGAGCTAACCGCCCGGTCGTGACAGTAGTGTTGTTGAAGGGTGATGAGAGCGGGAAACGGGACTCGAACCCGCGACCCCAACCTTGGCAAGGTTGTGCTCTACCAACTGAGCTATTCCCGCAACTATCCGATGAACTTCACCGACTGGTCCGAGGTATCAGTTCACGCCGTTTCAGCTGATAGCTGATGGCTGTTGGCTGATAACTCTGGGCGACCGAGTCGCCCAGATGGAGGCGAGGGGAATCGAACCCCTGACCTCTTGAATGCCATTCAAGCGCTCTCCCAACTGAGCTACGCCCCCGGGCGTCAGGAACCGAAAATTGTACCCAGGGGTACACGGAAAGTCAAGAAAACTGCCCTGGCGAAACCGCTATGGGCCAGTATCTTGCAGCACCTTTTCCACTCGTGAAAATCGTGTAACGGGCACGCGCCGCGCTCGGCGGGATTGCGCGGCGCGTGACTCGTGAAGAGCGATGCGTGCAGGCCGACGCGTCGCGCGCCGATTCGACATACGCGACCACTCGCTGATCGCTCGAGGAAGCGAAACACATGACCGAAGTCAAGCGCCGCCGCCGTCGCGTCGTGCCCGCGGGCATAGCTCCAAGCGAGCCCGAACGAGATATCCTCGATCAATACCTCTACGAAGTCAGCACATACCCGCTCCTCAAGGGCACCGAAGAGCTCGACCTCGCACGAAAGATCCGCGCGGGCGACCAGGATGCGCTCCAGGAGCTCGTCAAGCGCAATCTCCGCTTCGTGATCTCGGTCGCGAAGAAGTATCAGAACCGCGGGCTCCCCCTCATCGATCTGATCGGTGAAGGGAACGTCGGTCTGCTCACCGCGGCGCGAAAGTTCGATCCCGATCAGGGCGTCAAGTTCATCTCGTACGCGGTGTGGTGGATCCGCCAGGCGATCCTGTCGTCGCTCGCCCGCCAGGGCCGCACGGTTCGCGTCCCGCTGAACCGCACCGCGGACCTGTCGCGGATCATCAAGGCGTCGGAGATCCTGCGGCAGAAGCTCCGCCGGGAGCCAACGCCGGAGGAGCTCTCGCAGCTCACCGGCCTGTCGGTCGACGTCGTCCAGTCGCTGGCCGCGCTGAACACCGGTGACGTTAGGCTCGACGCGCCGATGGACCCCGAGGGCGATCGGTCGCTCATCGAGCGGTTCGTCGCCGACGAGATGCCGGACACCGAGGAAGAGGCGATGAACCGCTTCCTCACCGACGAGATCGAGCTCGCGCTCGGGACCCTGCCGCCACGCGACGCGCGCGTGCTGCGCCTCTACTTCGGCCTCGAGGGCGGACGGGAGCACACCCTCGAGGAGATCGGCTCGATGCTGGGCGTGACGCGCGAGCGCGTCCGCCAGCTCCGGGACCGCGCCCTCAAGCGCCTGCGCGAGGGTGATGTGGGGCGCGCGTTAGGTAGCTTCGCGGCGTAGCCGCGAGCTATCAGCCATCGGCCATCAGCCATCAGCTCGAACGGCGGGCTGACGGCGGACCCGTCAGAGGTTCGTCTGCTGGTCGCTGACAGGGCAAAGCGTTAGTTTCTCAGCTCGCGCGGGCGTTGCCCGCGCGACATGCGCCCGTAGCGCAATCGGATAGAGCATCTGACTTCGGATCAGAAGGTTGGGGGTTCGAGTCCCTCCGGGCGCACTTCTGAAAAGGCAAGGACGAACGGGGAGGCCAAATGGCCTCCCCGTTCGTCATTTAGGGAGACGGTTACGCGTACGTGCGCACCGCGACGTCGCGGCGTAAGATATGTGACCCTCGCCGTTCGGCTCGCCCTTTGAGCTGATGGCTGATGGCTGATGGCTCATACTTGAATGATTCAACTCGTCGACGTCCACAAAAGCTTCGGACCCAAGCGCGTGCTCGACGGCTTCACGCTCGACGTCGTCGAGGGCGAGACCATGGTCATCATCGGCTACTCCGGTACGGGGAAGTCGGTGGCGATCAAGCACATCGTCGGCCTGCTCGAGCCCGACAGCGGGACCGTGTTCGTCGATGGCCTCGAAGTGCCCAGGCTGAAACGCCGCGAGCTGTACGCGCTCCGCGCGCGCATCGGCTACGTCTTCCAGTTCGCGGCGCTGTTCGACTCGCTCTCGATCGGCGACAACGTCGCCATGGGGCTCCGCAAGCAGGGCACGCTGGACGAACGGCAGATCACCGAGCGGGTGACCGAAGCGCTCGAGCTCGTCGACCTGCCTAACGTCGCCGCGCGCTTTCCCGCCGAGCTCTCCGGTGGCATGCGCAAGCGCGTCGGGATCGCCCGCGCCATCGCGTTGCGCCCCAAGTACCTGCTCTACGACGAGCCGACCACCGGCCTCGACCCGGTGACCAGCGCCGTCATCGACGAGCTCATGATCCGCATGCGCGACCGGCTCGGCGTCACGAGCATCGTCATCACCCACGACATGCGGAGCGCCTACCGCGTCGGGACGCGGATCGCGATGCTCTACGACGGCCGCGTGCGCACGGTCGGCACGGTCGAGGAGATCCAGCACAGCTCCGACCCGGTCGTGCGCCAGTTCATCGAAGGACGCGCGGACCTCGACCCCCAGGCCGCCTAACGTGACGCGGACGCACGCCACCCTGGAGACGTCCGCCGGCGGGGTCGTCGTGCGCATGGGCGAGCCGACCGGCGGCGTAAGCCGGCCGCTCTTCCTCATCATCCGCGACAGCTACAACAACTGGGGGTTCCCCAAAGGCCACGTCGAGAACGGCGAGCGCATTGAGGCCGCCGCACTCCGCGAGGTCAGTGAGGAGACCGGCCTCGCCGATCTCATCGTCCGCTCCAGCCTCGACACCATCGACTGGTATTTCCGCTTCCGCGGGCGCCTCATTCACAAGGTCTGCCACTTCTACCTGATGTTCACGGACCTGGCCGACACCTCGCCGCAGCGATCGGAGGGAATCACCGCCTGTCGCTGGGAGCTCTACGAGGACGCTGCCCAGCTGGTCTCCTACGCGAATGCCCGTGACGTCCTGCGGCGCGCTCACGAGCTCGTCATTGCCGGCGCGCCCGCAAGCTGACGGCAATGGCGTTGCGCGCTCCCGTGGCCGTCGCGCCACCATGCATCGTCGTCTTCGCGACCCGCGAGCGGGTCAGGACCGCGGCGCGTGCCGCGTTCCCTCGGCGCCGAGCGCGACTCATCATGGGCAGGACCGCGACAGAGTTCGGGGCGGCGTTTCATTCGACCCTCGTTGACGCGGCGCTGGTCGACGTCGGCGCTGCCGCCGACGACGCATGGCGCGCCGCCGAGCTCGCGCGAGAATTCCCGAGCTTCCCGTTCTTCGCGATCACACCTATGCGAGGAACGGACGGGCCGGCGGTGGCCCGCTGCGCCGCCCTCGAGTTCACCGATATCGTCGTCGACGGCGTCGATGATGAAGCGCTTCGCGATCTGGTCCTGCCGACCACCTTTTCGACGCGCTTCTTCGACGCGTTGCACGAGCCACCCCCGTCACTCGGGATCACGCAGCCGATGCAGCACGCCGCGTGGCGATACGTGGTGGCTCACGCCGGCCGGACTCTACGCACGAACGCGCTCGCTCAAGCGATCGGTGTCACGCGCGAGCATTTGAGCAGAACCTTCGCGTCGGCGGGCGCCCCGAACCTCAAGCGCGTCATCGATCTGGTTCGGCTGATCGCGGCCGCGGAGCTGGCGAAGAATCCCGGCTACGACATCGCCGACGTTGCCCGGATACTCGGCTTCGCCTCCTCGTCGCACCTCTCGAGCACCGCGCAGCGCGTTGTCGGGACCCGACCCGCATCGCTTTCTCGGCTGCGAGCGATCGACCTCGTCGAGCGATTCGCTCAGGGCCGATTTCGAAGCCGAAGTTGAGATGAGTCCGACCAAGTTTTGGGTGAGTCTGGCAGGCCCGTGACCGCGGGACGCATGAGCTTCCCGGCCAAAGTCGTGATCCGGTAGTTTCCGCCCTGTCCGCGTCATGTCTGTTCAAAGAGAGCTTGTCTCTGCAGCGACGCCGGGGTGGGAACCGGAAGCGGCTCTCGGGCGGTGTCTCGTTAGGTCACATCAGCCAACAATGGAAGAGACGCAGCCGGCGAGTTGTCGACCTCGCGCTCGATGTGGTTCATCTGGTTCGTGACGCGCTGCGACAGGGAAGCGACGCGCGCGCCGAGTTGCGCGTGGACGGACGATGGGATGATCCCGCTCACTCGCGCGATGGCCAACTGCGTTTCGACGGCGACCAGTGCCCGGCGCGCGCGCACGTAGCAATCGCGCTCGTCCGACGCGCTGGCGCGCGTGGGCGCTTCGGCGACGGCGCTCGCGACCGCCGTTGCGGACAGCATGAGCGCGTCGGTGAACGCCTTCGTCTCACGGCGAGTGGCACGCCGAACGACACGGATGACGTCGCCGGCCAGGCCGATCGCCTCCTGCCACAGCTTGGTTTCCCGCGGCGCAACTGGCATAGGCCCAAAATACGGTGGCGCCGCATCGACTCGGCATCCATCCTGTGCGGTTGTATACAAGCGAACGCATCGCCGTCGACGCTGCTTCAGCGTCGGCCGCGGCTTGCCCGTAGTGGGGGCTTGTGATAAAATTCACAAGCCTCACCGGCCACACCGCCCGACCCCATTCCTTCATTCCCATGGCATCCGAAACCACGCTCCGTCCCGGCGAGATCAAGGACATCCTGCTCCGTGAGATCGAGGCGGCAGATCTGCACGAGCTCGACGTCGAGGAAGTCGGCACAGTCCTCGAGGTCAAGGACGGAATCGCGCGCATCTACGGGCTGCAGAAAGCCATGTCGGGCGAAATGCTCGAGATCCAGTCGTCCGAGACCGGCAACAAGGTCGTCGCCCTCGCGCTCAACCTCGAGGAAGACAACATCGGTGCCGTCATCCTCGGTGACTATCTCCAGCTCAAGGAAGGTGATCAGGTCCGCCGCACCGCACGTGTGCTCGAGGTGCCGGTCGGACCCGCGATGGTCAGCCGCGTCGTCGACGCGCTCGGCAACCCGATCGACGGGCTTGGACCGATCGTGACGGATTTCGCGCGCAAGGTCGAATCGCCCGCGCCGGGAATCATCGTCCGCCAGCCCGTGAAGGAGCCGCTCCAGACCGGTCTCAAGGCGATCGACTCCATGATCCCGATCGGTCGTGGACAGCGTGAGCTCATCATCGGCGACCGCGGAATCGGCAAGACCGCCGTCGCGATCGATACGATCATCAACCAGAAGGGCCAGGGCGTCATCTGCGTCTACGTCGCGATCGGCCAGAAGGCCTCGACGGTGGCGTCCGTGGTGGAGCGGCTGAAGCAGTCCGGCGCGATGGACTATACCATCGTCGTCGTCGCCGCGGCGTCGGACCCGGCACCCATGCAGTACATCGCACCCTACTCGGGCTGTTCCATGGCCGAGTATTTCATGTACAACGAGGGGAAGCCGACGCTCTGCGTCTACGACGACCTCTCCAAGCAGGCGGCCGCGTACCGCCAGCTCTCGCTGGTGCTTCGTCGTCCGCCGGGCCGCGAGGCGTACCCGGGCGACGTCTTCTATCTGCACTCGCGTCTCCTCGAGCGCGCGGCGAAGCTGCGCGAGGACTCGGGCATCGTCGACAACAAGACGATCTTCAAGCCGGGCGGCTCCCTGACGGCCCTGCCGATCATCGAGACGCAGGCCGGCGACGTGTCGGCCTACATCCCGACGAACGTCATCTCGATCACCGACGGTCAGATCTTCCTCGAGTCCGACCTGTTCTTCGCCGGCACCCGGCCCGCGATCAACGTTGGTATCTCGGTGTCGCGCGTCGGAGGCTCCGCGCAGGTGAAGGCAATGCGCTCCGTGGCCGGCCGGCTCCGTCTGGATCTGGCCCAGTTCCGCGAGCTCGAGGCGTTCTCGGCGTTCGCGTCGGATCTCGATGCCGCCACCAAGCGTCAGCTCGAGCGCGGCGCCCGCACGGTGGAAGTGCTCAAGCAGCCGCAGTACTCGCCGATGCCGGTGGAGCAGCAGGTGATGATCATCTACGCCGTGACCAACGGTCACCTCGATGACGTCCCGGTGAACCGGATTCGCGACTGGGAGCGGCAGTTCCACGAGTTCATGGCCGCTCGCTTCGCGCAGGTCGGCGACAAGATCCGCACGGAGAAGGTCCTCTCGAAGGAGACCGAGGCGGAGCTCAAGAAGGGCATCGAGTCGTTCAAGACGACCTTCAAGTAAGGACCCCAGTCCCCCTAACGAGTACCTGAATGGCGAAGGGTCGAGAGCTGAAAGGGCGGATCAAGTCCGTCGAGAATACCCGGAAGATCACGCGAACCATGGAGATGGTCGCGACGTCGAAGATGAAGCGCGCCCAGGAGCGCGTCGCGGCGGCGCGTCCGTTCGCCACCGTGCTCACCGAGGTGATCTCGAGCCTGTACTCGTCGGAGCTTGCCGAGCGCTTTCCGTTGCTGCGCCAGCCGGCAACGATCCGGCGTGCCGCCGTGCTGGTGCTGACATCGAATCGCGGTCTCGCCGGCGGGTTCAACTCGAACATCATCAAGGAAGCGCGCGGACTGCTCGCGCGCCTCGCCTCCGAGAGCATCGACGTCGAGCTTCATGTGGTCGGACGCAAGGGGCTCGGGTACTTCCGGTACGTCGGGCAGGAGGTCAAGAGCTCGCGCACGGACATCTCCGATCGGCCGACGGGCAAGGAAGCCGGTGAGCTCGTCGATGGCTTGATGAACCGCTTCTCGAGCGGAGACCTCGACGCCGTCTACGTCGTCTCGGCGCGGTTCAGGTCTGCGCTGTCGACGCCGCCGCACACGGAGAAGATTCTTCCGGTCACTCCGCCCGAGGGAAAGGGGCCGTCGCGCGACTACCTGCTCTTCCCGTCAGCCGAGGCGATCCTGACGGAGTTGTTGCCGGCGTACGTGCGGAACTCGGTGTATCGCGCGCTGGTGGAGAACGAGGCGGGCTTCCAGGGCGCGCAGCGGACGGCAATGAAGAACGCGACCGACAACGCCACCGAGATCCTGAACGGGCTTCGGCGGACCTTCAATCGCGCTCGTCAGGCGAACATCACGCAGGAAATCTCCGAGATCGTCGGCGGCGCGGCCGCCCTCGAGTAGAGAGACTTTCTCCAACAGAGATCAGACATGGCAACTGCTGCACCTACCCAGAACATCGGCCGCGTGGTTCAGGTCATCGGCCCGGTGCTCGACGTCGAGTTCGATGCCGAGCGTCTGCCGGAGCTCTACAACGCACTCGAGCTCACCGTCCGCGACGACGAGGGTGAGCACAAGGTGGTCGCCGAAGTGCAGCAGCACATCGGGCGGAATCAGGCGCGCGCGGTCGCGATGTCCAGCACCGACTCGGTGATGCGCGGCATGGAGGTCATCGACACCGGTGCCCCCATCTCCGTCCCGGTCGGGACGCCCGCGTTAGGCCGCATCCTCAACGTGCTCGGCGAGCCGGTGGACAACGGCCCGCCCATCCCGCCTAACGCCGAACGCTGGCCGATCCACCGGAAGCGTCCCGACTTCGTCGAGCTCGAGCCGAAGACCGAGATCTTCGAGACGGGCATCAAGGTCATCGACCTGATCGCGCCGTTCGTGAAGGGCGGCAAGATCGGGCTCTTCGGCGGCGCCGGCGTCGGCAAGACCGTCGTCATTCAGGAGCTCATCAACAACGTCGCCAAGGGCCACGGGGGTCGTTCGGTCTTCTGCGGCGTGGGAGAGCGGACGCGCGAAGGCAACGACCTGTACCTCGAGTTCAAGGAAGCGAAGATTCTCGATCAGGTTGCGCTCATCTACGGCCAGATGAACGAGCCGCCCGGCGCGCGACTTCGCGTTGGGCTGTCCGGCCTTACGGTGGCGGAGTACTTCCGCGATCGCGAGAACGCGGACGTCCTCGTGTTCATCGACAACATCTTCCGCTTCACGCAGGCGGGGTCGGAGGTGTCGGCGCTGCTCGGCCGCATGCCCAGCGCGGTCGGATATCAGCCGACGCTCGCCACGGAGATGGGTGACCTGCAGGAGCGCATCACGTCGACGCGCAACGGCTCGATCACGTCGGTTCAGGCGATCTACGTCCCGGCCGACGACCTCACGGACCCCGCGCCGGCGACGGCGTTCGCGCACCTCGACGCGACGGTCGTGCTCTCGCGCGCCATCACGGAGCTCGGGATCTATCCCGCCGTCGACCCGCTCGCATCGTCGTCGCGAATTCTCGACGCGCAGTTCATCGGCGAACGTCATTACAGGGTGGCGACCGAAGTGCAGCGCATTCTGCAGCGCTACAAGGAACTGCAGGACATCATCGCGATTCTTGGCATGGACGAGCTCTCCGAGGACGACAAGCGCGTCGTCGGCCGGGCACGCCGTATCCAGCGGTTCATGTCGCAGCCGTTCGCCGTGGCGTCGCAGTTCACGGGCATGGAAGGGAAGTACGTGAAGCTCGAGGAGACCGTCTCGTCGTTCGAGCGTCTGACGCTGGGCGAGTTCGATCAGTATCCGGAGCAGGCCTTCTTCATGTGCGGTGGTGCCGACGACATCGCCAAGAACGCCGAGCGTCTCGCTCAGAGCTGAGGAGCCTCACATGCCGCTCAATGTCTCGGTGATCTCACCGGAGAAGACGATGTTCGAGGGCAGCGTCGACTCGATCGTCGCACCGGCGTACGATGGCGAGGTGGGAATTCTGCCCGGGCACGCGCCGATGATGACGCTGCTCGGGAAGGGCACTCTGAAGCTCGGCGCGGACGGCAAGGCCGGCCGTTTCAGCGTCGAGGGTGGGTTCCTGCAGGTCGTCGACAACGCCGTGCGCGTGGTCACGGAGCGCGCCTCGCAGGCATAGCGATCGCTCGGGCAGGTCGAGCAATGGGAAGGACTCACGCGAGTGAGTCCTTTTCTCATCTCGATCACGGTTGCGCGCCTGACGCGCCACCACGTGCAAGCACGGGCCTTGCACCCCAGCGAGTCGTGACCCGATCCGATCCATTCCGCCGAACTCTCCGTGTCGCTTCGATCGCAGTATGCGTCGCGGCGGCGCGGGCGGGGGCACAGATGCCGACGATCCCTGTGCTGCAGAACGGGTTCGCGGCCAGAGGGATGACGCTTGCCGTCAACTATGGGTCGGCATCCAGCAGCACCGCGTATGCACTGGCGTTCGGTTGGGGCCCTTCGTCGAGCCGATTTCAGATCAGCGGAGCGGTGGGTGGCGTGCGGCCCGACACCGGCGGCTCGTGGACGGGTTACGGCGCCCGCGTCGCGATCCCGTTGTTCTCCGCAAAGGCGGATCAGTTCGGCGTAGCGGCGTTTGCCGGAGTGGGCGGAGGGCGTCGCGACACCACCTCGCTCGTGCGCATCCCCGTCGGCGTGGGCGTCGGATACCGCTTTGGGTTGGGTGCAACGCGTAGCGTGTCAGCCTATGCCTCGCCATTTTTCGTCTGGTCGCGCCTGAGCGAGCGTGGGTCGCGCGCCCAGGGCGACAACGCGATGCGTGGCTCCATCGCCGCCGATCTCGTGCTCACCCGGAATGTCGGGTTGACGGCCGGGTACGAGTTCGGAGGCGGGAGCTCCTCCAGCTTCGGAGGTGGCCGCGGGCTATTCGGGGCCGCTGTCTCGTACGCGTTTCGCTAGTCGATGCACCTCCAGGCGTACCAGACCTCTCGGAGAGAAATCGGAATGAGCAAGGCTGCACGTAGGTCACTGCCGGTAGCGCGCTCTCGCCCGGTAGCCGCGATTCGCCGCGTCGTGAGTCGAGTGATGATCGGCGTCGGGTTCGTGATGCCCGCGGCACTCGGCGCGCAGGGGTGGGCGTACCCATCGTTCCAACCGCCACGCGTCATGAATCGCGAGTTCAACTTCGGCGTGGCCGATGCCGGAGACGCAGGCACGAGCCTCATCTTCCAGTGGAGAGAGGGCCTCTCGAATCGGAGCCAGCTCGGGCTCGATGTCGGGTTCGCTGATCCGGAGGGAAAGGGGAACGGCAAGCTGGTGCTGGGCGGCCAGTACGGGTACCTGTTCACGCAGAGCAATGCCGAGATGCCGCTCGATTTTTTGGGAACGGCCGGCATTGGCTTCGCGTTCGGTGACGGCGGCAACCTGGTGCGAATCCCGCTCGGGGTCTCGATTGGCCATCGCTTTCCGCTGGACCAGGGTTTCGCGATCACGCCGTACGTGCACCCGCGCGCGTCGATCGACGTGTGCAGTGATTGCGGAGGCAGTGGCGGCAACGAAACCGACCTCGGCATCGACTTCGACATCGGCGCGAATTTCGAGGTCACGAGGCAGCTCTCGTTTCGCGTGAGCGTGCTGTTCGGCGGCTCCGACACGTTCGGGGATTCCAACGGGTTCGGGCTCTCGCTTGCGTGGTCGCCGCCGCAATTGTCGAAGCTGATTCGATGACGGATGTCGGCACGGAGGGGGCTGGCTTGCAACTTGCCCCCTCTGCAAGTCTTCCGACACCATACCCACCCAATGGCTGAGGCGACCCTCCCCACCGTTCTCGTCGTCGACGACAACCACGACAACGCCGACATCGTGCGGCAATACCTCGAAGCGAAGGGGTATCCCGTGTCGGTGGCGCACAGTGGGGAGGAGGCGCTCTCACTCTTCGAGTCCGTCCGACCGTCGATCGTGCTGCTGGACGTGATGATGCCGGGACGCGACGGCTGGGAGGTGTGCCGACTCATGAAGCAGCACCCTTCTCACGGCCGTGGGGTACGGGTGGTCATGGTGACGGCGCTCGATCAATGGGACGACAAGCGACAGGCGCTGCAGACCGGTGCGGATGACTACGTGACGAAGCCCATCGATCTTCCGCGACTGGTGCGCACGGTGGAGCGGAACGCCGCGGCGCTGCAGGGTGCCGCCTGATGCGTCTCCCGCAATTGCCGTGACGGCGTGAACCAGCCGGTCATCCTCACCGACAGCGACGACGCGTCCATTCGTGATGCGGCCGCCCTTCTCGAGTCGTGGGACGTCGTCGTGCGTCGCGACCGTGAGCTCGCGGCGGCGGTGGAGGAAGTCCCCGACGTCCGCGTCATCGTCACGCTGACGGAGAACCCGAATGCGCTGCGCGACATCGTGGAGCGCGCACGGGCGCGCGTGCTTCCGGTGATTGTGGGCTGTGCGAACGACGTTGCGCTTCGGCGCGCGATCGAGCTTCGCGTCGACGAGTGGTTCCTGCTGCCGGCATCGGCGGAGGAGATCGCGTCGCGGATCCGGTCGGCGCTGGCGCGTGCGACGCCGGCCGCGGCCGCGCTCGCGGATCGCATCGAGCGCGTGGAATACGAGCAGATGCTCTATGATCACCTCACCGGCTTGCCGACGTTGCCGGTGATGATCGAGCGGTCGCGGCAGCTGATCAAGGAGCGCGGCGAGCTGATCGTGCTCTACTTCAACTTCGTTCGCTACTCGAAGATCGA
>DASUGD010000255.1:0-10769 GCA_036274195.1 Gemmatimonadaceae bacterium
GTTTCATTGCCGCGGCAATGAAACGATGAAATTCGACTCTGACCCCAATTCACTCGTATCGCAGCGCGTCGATCGGATCGAGCCGCGCCGCCTTCGACGCCGGCAATAACCCAAACAGGATTCCCGTCAGCGCCGACGCCACGAACGCCACCGCGATCGCCGTCGGCTGAACCGCCGCATGCACCGGCGTGAACGCTCGGACCATCGCCGCCAGCCCCCAACCCACCAGCAGCCCGATCGACGCCCCGATCGCCGTCAGCGTCGCCGCCTCGATCAGGAATTGCCACAGAATCGTCCCACGCGTCGCGCCTAACGCCTTCCGCACCCCGATCTCCCGCGTCCGCTCGGTGACACTGATCATCATGATCGCCACCACGCCGATCCCGCCGACCAGCAGCCCCACCGCGGAGAGCGCGATCATCACGATGAAGAACATGCCCGTCACCTTACCCCACGTCTCGAACAGCTTGTCCTGCGTCATGACCGCGAAGTTGTCCGGCTGCGTGGGGCGGAGCCCGCGCACCCCCCGCATCGTCGCCACCACGTCATCGATCGCCTCATCGCGCGCGACGCCCGGCTTGGGCCGGACCGTGAAGTCGATCCAGTCGATCCACAGGTTGAGGTAGCGCCGCCCCGCCGCGAACGGCACGAAGGCGCCCGGCCGCGCCTCGACGAAAAAGTCGCTCGACGCCTTGTAGACGCCCACCACCGTGAATGGCGACTTGTTCAGCAGGACGTCCTTGCCTAACGGGTCGATGCCGTTGAACAGCCGCTCCGCCATCGTCTCGTTGATCACCGCCACGCGCGCGCCGTTCGCCGCTTCCGCCGGCGTGAAATTCCGCCCCTGGACAATGTCGCCGCCCGTCACCTCGACCCAGTTCGCCGTGTACGCCTCCACGCGGGCCGAACCGAGCACGCGATCGCGAAACTTCGCCGGTGCCTGGGTCCCGCTCCGGACCGTCACGTCCTGCACCGACGCCAGCCGCCCGATCGCCGCCGCTTCACCCGCGCGCAGCGGCGGGTTGCTCCGCCACTTGCACGAGTCCTCGTCATCACTGCACCCCTCGAGGGCGATCGGGAACCGGTAGATGAAGAACGTCGTGGGTCCGGCCCTCTCGAACTCCTGCGCCACGCTGGAGTTGATGCCGTGAATCACCGCCGACATCAACACGACCACGAACACCCCGATCGCGATGCCCAGGATCGTCAGCGCCGCGCGCACCTTGTTCGCGCGAAGCGCATCGATCGCGATCACCACCCCCTCGGCGAGACTCGCCAACTGGTCGCGGACGTGCATCACGTCTCCTGCCTCAGGGCTGCGATCGGATCGAGACGTGCGGCGCGCGTCGCGGGATACACGCCCGACACGATGCCCACGGTCGCGCCCACCAGCACGCCCACGACCACCGACCAGAGCGCGACGGCCGCCGGGAGCGGTGTCACCGCGGCGATCAGTTCGGCCAGCCCGAAACCCGCGGCGATCCCGACCGACGCGCCGATCACGGCAAGCGTCGTGGACTCGGCGAGAAACTGCGACAGGATATCGCTCCGCTTCGCGCCTAACGCCTTGCGAATCCCGATCTCGTGCGTCCGCTCGGCCACCGCGACGAGCATGATGTTCATGATCACGATGGAACCGACGACGAGCCCGATCGCCGGCAGCACGATGCCCGCCAGCACCAGGTAACCCTGGAGCTTCTTCCAGAACGCGAGCGCCGAATCCTGGGTCTGCATCGAGAAGTCGTCAGGCACGCCGGGGCGCAGCCGATGCTGGGTGCGCATCACCTGCCTGACGACCTCCATCGTCGACACCATCTCCTCCATCGTCGAGGACTGAATCGTCATGCCGTCCAGCACCTTGTAACGGTTCACGAGCCGGTGCGCGGGCGTCCGGTACGGCACGATCGCGAACTTGTCGAGCGAGACGCCGAAGGCACTGCCCTGCTTCTCCGCAACGCCGATCACGGTGTACGGCACCCGCCCGATCCGCAGCTCGCGGCCAAGCGGACTGACGCCGGGAAAGAAGTGCTTCCGCGTCTCTTCACCGATGACGACGACCGGAGTGCCGAGCTCGTATTCCTGCACGGTCGGCAGGCGTCCCGCGGAAACACCCATGTTGCGGATGTCGAACCAGTCGCCGTCGACGCAGCTGATCGTCACGCTGCGCGGCTTCGCATAACGCGACTCCAGCGTCAGGTTCCCCTGCGCGGAGATGGACCATCGCGCACTCGGCGGCAATGCGGCGACGACCGGCGGAATGTCGTCTTCGGTGAGTCGCGGCCGGCCACGCCAAGCGCGCCGTTCGCTCTCGTCTACGTCGCCGATCTGGATGCTCGGGTGCTGCCGCAGGTCGAACGAGTTCTTCGTGATGAGCTTGCCGACGAGATCGTCCTCCACGTACCGCCCGACTCCCTGGACGATCGACACGATGGCGATGAGAAACATCACGCCGATGGCGACGCCAATGAGAGTAAAGAAGCTCTTGAGCTTCTGCACGCGAATCTGAGCCAGCGCAAGCTTGATCGCTTCGAAGATCGGCATCATGAGCGTCACGAGGTCGCCGGCATCCCGGACAGCGGGTGTCCCGATGACGCCAGCATCTGCTCCACCGCCGCTTCCACGTGAATCCTGCCGGTGTCGAGAAACGGGATGCCCACATGAGCGACGTCACGAAGGATGAGCGGCAGCTCGGTTCCGCCGAGGATGACGCCGTCGATCCCCTCGCGGGCGCGAAGCCGGTCCACGACAGCGAGCAAGCCGGCCCGCGTCTCCGGGAGATACTCCCCGCGCACCAGCTCGCTCATGTACTTCCCGTGCACGTACTCCCGATCCGTCGCGTCAGGCACCACCACGGTGATGCCGCGTCGCGCGAACACGCTCGGGTACACGGCGCTCTCCATCGTGAACCGCGTACCGAGGAGACCAACGTGCGTCAGGTTCAATCCTTTCGCCACGTCGAATGTGGCGTCGACGATGCCGATTAGCGGGATCCGCGAGCTGCGCTGCAGCCGCTCGAACACGACGTGCGGCGTATTCGACGCGAGCAGCCCGAGCTCGGCTCCCGCGCGCGCCAGCCTGTCGATCTCCGCCGAGAGGTAGGACGCCACCTCGTCGAGCGCGTCGGCGGCGATCAGCCGCAGCATCGTCTGCATGTCGATGCTGTTGATGATGACGGGCGGATTGCTGCCGTCGGGTCTCCGCCGCTGATAGGTCGCGATCAGCATGCGGTAATACTCGATGGTGGATGCCGGAGCGATGCCGCCAATGATTCCGAGGGTCTTCACGCTGTCACCGCGTCATTCCCATGCGCGCGATCTCTGCCTCCGCCGCGATGTACCCGAACGCGCCCCACTGGCCGCCCGCGAGAATGCGTCGGAACATGCGCTCCGCCTCGGCGCGCCGACCATTGTACAGATGCCAGTTTCCCACGCCGTACGCGGCGGTTGCGTCGGTCACCGACATCTCGCCGCTCGGCCCGACGGAGAGCACCGAGTCGAGCGGCAGCTCGGTCTTGTAGAGCAGCAGCAGCCGATGGTAGGTGTCGTTTTCGACGACGTTCATGTCGCGCCGGATCGGCACGAGCACCTGGGCGGCCTCCGCGTCCCGTCCGAGGCGGCGAAGGCTCATATACAGCCAGTGTGCGGTCGATACGATGCGATCGTCGTTGCGCGCGTCCGCCATCTCCTGCCGATACACCGGAATCGCGCGCGCGAAGTCACCCTTCAGGTAATACGCCAGCGCGAGATGATACGCGATGTTCGACTGCAGCGTGCCGATGGGCGTGTTCTTCGCGTTAGGCTGACCGTCGGGCTCGACCTCATCGGGCTTCCCGCGCGTGAGCGTGGTGGCGCGCTCGAGGTCGGCCGCCGCGCGATCGAGCTCACGAACGGAGAGGTATCGATGCCCGCGATGCCGGTAGAGCCACGCATTGTCGGGGTGGAGCGCGATGCCGCGCGAGTAGACGTCGATCGCCTCGCGAAGTCGCCCGAGGTAACCCAGCCTGCGCCCGTACCAGATGATGGAGTCGGCGTTGGTCGGCGTGTGGTCGTAGGCCGCCTTCGCCTCTGCCAACTGCGTCTCGTATCGCGCCTTCGTCTCGGGCGACAGCGGGAACGTGCGGAGCGTGTCGCCAAGGAAGGAGATGGCTTCCACGCCGGGTGGCAGCGTCGGGCTGACCGCCTGGGGCGTCGAGTGTTGCGTCGTGCCGCACGCGACACTCGTGAGCAACAAGAGTGGTGAGAGTCGATAGCGCATGATGGAAGATACGGTTCTCATCCCCAGCGGAGCGAGGGAGTTGTCATTCCGAGCGGAGCCCGAAGGCGCGGAGGCGAGGAATGACAACCCCCTCGCTCCGCTCGGAATGATACGTGGTGGCGCTCGCCTCGCTCGAGTGTAGAATCCGGAAAATGAATTCCACCACGCCGCGCCGCGCCGCCGGCACCGTCGCCGGCCTGCTCGTGCTCTGCGCACTGGTCGTTAGGCGCGCCGACCGGCCGCCCGACCCGGTCCCCGCATCCGCCCCACCAACCGAGTTCTCCGCCGAACGCGCATTCGCCCACGTGCGCGAGATCGCGCAGCGACCACACCCCACGGGCAGCGCCGACAACGCCCGCGTCCGCGACTATGTGCTCGGCCAGCTCCACGCCCTGGGCCTGGAGCCGCAGGTCCAGGAGGCCACCGGGGTCAGCACCAGATACCCCGTCGCCGGACACATTCGGAACATCCTGGCTCGCGTTCCCGGGCGGACGCCCGGCGGGCAAGCGGTCGTGCTCATGGCGCACTACGACGGCGTCGCCGGGGGGCCCGCCGCCGGGGATGACGCGGCCGGCACCGCCGCGGTGCTCGAGACGGTGCGGGCACTTCGCGCCGGACCGCCACTCGCGCACGACGTCATGGTCTTGATCACCGACGGTGAGGAGTCCGGCCTGCTTGGCGCCGCCGCGTTCGTCCGCGAGCATCCGTGGGCCAGGGATGTCGGCGTCACGCTCAACTTCGAGGCGCGAGGCACGTCGGGACGGTCGTACATGTTCGAGACGGGCGCCGGCAACCTCGACGTCGCCCGCGTGCTTCGCCGCGCCGGCGACGTGTCGGCGACGTCGCTCTCGGTCACCGTCTACCGCTCGCTGCCTAACGATACGGACCTGTCCGAGATGGCCCTGCTGGGCAGGCCGGCGCTCAACTTCGCGTTCGCGGACGGCGTGGAGCGCTACCACACGGCGCACGACGACGTCTTCTACCTCGACCACGGCAGCCTGCAGCACCACGGCTCGCAGATGCTCACGCTCGCTCGCGCCTTCGGCGACGGCCCGCTGCCGAGGCCCGTCACGGGCGACGCCGTGTTCTTCGACCTGCCGTTCGTGGGGCTGATCGTCTACCCCGAGAGCTGGCTGCTGCCGATCGCCATCATCGGCCTGCTCCTCGTGGTGGCCGCGGTGGCCCAGCTCGCGCGCGACGAAACGCGGTGGATCCGCGATGTGACGTTAGGCATCGTCGGAACGATCCTTTCGACGGGCGTCGCGGCCGGAGCCGCGCTGGGCGTCGGAACCATGATCGTGCGCACGCACGACGCCATGGGATGGGGTGGCGCCCCGGCATTCCGGGGTGTCTACACGGCCGTGTTGGCGTTGATCGCGCTCACGATCTCCCTCGCTGTGTGGGCGCTCGTTCGCCGCTGGGCGACGCTGGCCGGCGCTCACGTCGGGGCTCTCGTCGTCTGGGCCATTCTCACACTCGTCGTCTCGGTCAAACTGCCTGGCGTGAGCTTCATGTTCGCCTGGCCGCTCATCGCCGGTCTCCTGGCGACGCGGCGCATCGACGCGACTCCGCGCGCAGCCGCTTCGCCTGAGCGACCCGCGTGGACCGCCGGCAGCGACGCGCTGCTCTGGATCGCCACCGCCGTCGCGGCGGCGATCATTGTCTCGACCGTGTACGCTCTCAGCACCGTCATGCTCGGCGCCGTCGGTCCGGGAGCCATCGCCGCGGGCGCACTCGTGGCACTGCTGGCGTGGCTGCTCGCACCGCAGATGGAAGCGTTGGGAGGGCAACGCTGGTCTGCAGCCGGGCTCGGGCTCGTCGCCGCCGCAGCCGTGACGGCGATCGGCATGGCAACCGTCCGCAGCTCGCCCGCACACCCCACTCCTCTCATCATCGCCTACGCGCTCGATGCCGATTCGGCCGGTGCCTGGCTCGCGGTGCGCGGGCCGACCTCGCGCACGTTGGCCGCCGGCCGCCCGGCGGCCAGACCTCCGGCCTGGCTTGGCCGGGTCACCGGTACCGGGCCACACGTTGCCTACATGTCCGCGTCCGCCGTCCCGACGCCTCCGCCCACCGCGTCGGTCCTCTCCGATTCCACCTCGGGCTCCGAGCGGCATTTGGTGATCGGTGTCGTCGCGCCGCCGGCGACCGAGACGATCGACATGCGGGCGCCCGGCACAACCGTTCTCCGCGCAACGATCGATGGCCGACCGATCGACACGTCGCGCTATCGCCGCGGAATTTCCGGCGGCTGGTCTCTCGGGTATAGTGCGCCGCCGCCAACCGGGATCAGGCTTGGGCTCACCGTTCCAGCCGGAAGTCGTGTGTCGCTGGACCTGCTCACGCGCACGCCCGGCGTTCCCGCATTTGAGGCGCTTCACGTTCCGCCGCTTCCCCCGCGGCTCCCCGACGTCGTGACGGTCCAGACTGGTGATGTCACGTTGATGCATCGGACCGTAACCTTCTGATCGAAACGCATGTCGAATTTCACCCGTACCGAAGTCATCCCCTTTCCGATAGGGTCCTGATGTCGCTCGTCGCCGAGATTCGTCCAACCCTGCGTCGCCTCTCGAGAACGCCCGGCTTCACCGCGGTCTCCATCCTCACGCTCGCACTCGGGATCGCTGGAACGACGGCGGCGTTCAGCGTCATCAACGCTGTCCTTCTCCGACCACTCCCCTACCATGACCCGGAGCGGCTCGTGCAGCTCTGGCATGCGGCGCCCGGAGTCGACATGGCGCAGGTCGAACAGTCGGACGCCTCCTACATCCAGTACCACGACAAGGCGACTCGGTCGTTCGAGTCGACGGGGAGCTATCAGGTCGCCGCCAGCAGCCTTACCGGCACCCAGGATCCCGAGCGAGTGAGCTCGGCGTATGTGACCGCCTCGTTGCTGCCGACACTCGGCGTTCGCCCGGCCGTGGGTCGCAACTTCAGCGAAGAGGAAGATCGACCCGGCGGCGCCCCCGCTGCCATACTCTCGGACGCCCTGTGGCGGCGCCGCTATGGTGGTGACCCGGCCATCATCGGCAAGACCATCCAGGTCGATGGCACGGCTCGCGAGGTCGTTGGCATCATGCCGGCGGACTTTCATTTCCCCGACGCGACGACCGAGCTCTGGTTGCCGATGGCCATCGATCGCGCGCACCTGAACAACGCCAGCTTCAATCGCGACGCGATCGGCCGGCTTCGTCCGGGCGTCACGATACGCGCGGCCGAAGCCGAGATGACGCCGCTCCTCCAGCGCCTGCCGGACGACGCGCCCGGCATGATGACGCGCGCCATGTTCGAGCAAGCGAAGATCCGCGTGGTGTTGCACTCGCTGCGCGATGACGTGATCGGCGACATCCGGCCCATCCTGTTCACGGTGATCGGCAGCGTAGCCCTCGTGCTGCTCATCGCCTGCGCGAACGTGGCGAGCCTGTTCCTCGTACGCGCCGAAGCGCGGGCGAAGGAAGTGGCGGTGCGGTCGGCGCTGGGCGCGACGCCTCGCAGCATCGTCAGGCTCTACCTGGGCGAGGGACTGGTGCTCGCGGTCGCCGGTGGCGCGCTCGGCGTGGCGCTGGCCTACGCCGCCCTCGGTGCCCTGCTCCGGCTCGCCCCGACGAGCATCCCGCGCGCGAGCGAGATCTCGATCGACCTCGCCTCGTTAGGTGTGGCAGCAGTCGTCGCCGTGGTCACGGGCGTCTTCTTCAGCGCGATCCCGTTCATCCGCGCCGGCAAGGCCTCGCTGACGCCCATGCTCCGCGATGGCTCGCGCGGCTCGACGAGCGGTCGCGAGCGCCAGCGGGTGCGCAGCGCGTTCGTGGTCGTTCAGGTCGCGCTCGCCCTCGTCCTGCTCGTGGGCTCCGGCCTGCTCGCGCGGTCGTTTCAGCGCATGCGGGCGGTCGACCCGGGCTTCAAGTCCGACAACGTGTTGACACTGAGGCTCGCGCTCCCTGAGGCGACGTATCAGACGCCCGGTGACATCGCACGGTTCTTCTATCAGGTGACGACGCGCCTGGCATCGGTGCCTGGCGTCCAGGCAGCCGGTGCCACATCGAAGCTTCCACTCGTCGACGCGGGCAACAACAACAACGCCGTGTGGGTCGAGGATCATCCGGTTTCGAGCACCGAGATCCCGAGGATTCACTCCACCGTGAGCGTCACGCAGGACTACTTCAAGGCGATGAGCATCCCGATCGTCGAAGGCCGGACGTTTCGCGACAACGGGAGCGACCGCGCCCCGCACGAGATGATCGTGGCCCGCGCGTTTGCGCGCCACTATTGGCCTAACGGCAGTGCCCTCGGCAAGCGTGTGAAGACCGGTGGGCCGGATGCGGCATGGAGCACGATCGTGGGCGTCGTCGGTGACGTACACGACGACGCACTCACGAAGCCGGTGGACGAGGTGATGTACCAGCCGACGATCGGGCTCACGCAGCCGCAGCCCGACCTCCCGGATACACTCGTCGCCGAGAATAGCATGACACTGACCATCCGCACGGCGGGCGACCCGTTGGCGGCTTTCCCGGCAGTCCGCAACGAGATCTGGGCGCTCGACCGGAACTTGCCACTCGTCAACGTCCAGGGGCTGTCCAGGGTCGTCACCAGCGCGATGGCGCGCACGACGTTCACACTGCTCATGATCGGCGCGGCCGCTGGCGTCGCGCTGCTCCTCGGCGCGATCGGGATCTATGGCGTGATCAGCTACATGGTGAGTCTGCGCACGCGGGAGATCGGTGTGCGCATGGCACTCGGTGCCCGGTCCGATCAGGTGCGCCGAATGGTCGTGCGTCAGGGTCTCGTGCTGGCGGGGATCGGCGCGGCGATTGGCCTGGTGGGCGCCCTTGCGATGTCGCGCCTCATCAGTTCTCTCTTGTACGGCATTGCGCCGTATGACCCCGTGACCCTCGGCGGCGTCACGTTAGGCCTGCTGGTGGTAGCGGCGGTGGCGAGCTGGCTCCCCGCCATGCGTGCGGCGCGCATCGACCCGATCGAGGCGTTGCGATCGGACGGCTGAACTACAGGGAAACGGGAAACGGGAAACGGGAAACGGGAAACGGTTAAACGGCGGCCGGTAGCTGGCTGCTCGTGCTGGTTGGTTGCTGGCTGACGCTGGCTGATCAAAACCCTCGGGATGCTCTTCTCGCCACGAGAAGCATCCCGAGGGTTCTCCGTTTCCCGTTTCCCGTTTCCCGTTTCCCGTTTCCCGTTTCCCGGCTGTTCCCGTTTCCCGGCTGTTCCCGGTGTCCATTCGCCCAATCCCGAAGTGGCACCAACGACTCTACATTCCGGGCCGAGTCGACGTCCCGTCCCCACCCCTAACGCTGGTCGTGTTCCATGCCGCGTATCGAAGCGTCCATCTCGATCGTGCTCACCGCGCTCGCACTTCGGGCTCTGCCCGTCCATGCCCAAGCCGCCAAGCCCGACACCGCGAAACCGCTCAAGGTGACCGCCGGCGTCGCGTTTCTCGATGCGAGCGGCAACACCGACGTGACGACGCTCAGCATCAACGAGCGGCTGGAGTGGACACGCCCGCACTTCCTCTGGACACAGTCGATCAACGGGATCAACAGCAGCACCGACGGTGAGGAGAGCGCCAACCTGTTGGCCATCGGGCTCCGCGGCGACTGGAAGCCGAAGGGTCGACTGTCCGTGTACTCGCTGGTGAATTTCGACCGGAACCGGTTCGCCGACATCCGACGCCGGTTCGAGGAAGGCGCGGGTCTCGGGTACCGCCTGGTCGACCGGACGCACCACCACCTAACGACCGAGCTAGGGAGCCAGTTCGTGCAGCAGCAGAACCTTCAGGACGTGACGGATAACTTCCTCGCCGGGCGGGCGGCCGAGCTGTATCGCTACTCGTTCAAGGACGACACGTACTTCGAGGAGCGCGTCGAGTACCTGCCCAACTTCGAGCAGAGCGAGGACTACCGCGTGAACGTCGAGGCCAACGTGGTCGCGCCCCTGTCACGCCACCTCGGCCTCAAGCTCGGCTACGTCGTTAGGTTCGACAACCTGCCGGAGCCGACGGTGAAGAAGACCGACCGATTCTTCACATCGGGGCTGCAGGTGAATTTCTAGGCGGCTGGCGGCTGGCGACTGCTGACTGGCGGCTGGGAACTGCGAAGTAAATCCGTCGCCCGTCGCCCGTCCGCCGTCCCCGGCAGTCGCCAGTCGCCAGTCGCCAGTCACCAGTGGTCAGTCTGCTTGAACTCTCCTGGCAATTTGGACATCATCGGAATCCCAAGCGGCGTGCACCGGCGCCGCCAGATCCGAACGATCACGGGCTACCCACGCGGGGCTCCACCCAAGTGGGACTGCGCACACGCCGCACCTGCGACAACGCGCCGCTCCGTCGACTGGAAAAGGTATCGCAGCGCCGGCTCACCCTTTCCATAACGGAGGATGCTCCACATGGCAGCGGATTTCTTTCTCGGCGAGTCGCTCGTCGGCGACGGGAACGAGGTCGCCCACATCGACCTGATCATCGGCTCGAAGTCGGGGCCCGCCGGCACCGCGTTCTGCAACGC
>DASUGD010000256.1:0-17229 GCA_036274195.1 Gemmatimonadaceae bacterium
ATCGTTCCACCGCGGCCGCGGTGGAACGATGAAATTCGACTCTGACCCCATTTCTCTTTCGCGGAGGTCGGCCGGTGCGGTTCGCGCAACTACGTACGCTCGTCTCGGGTCTTGGGCTGGCTATCGGCGCCGCTCAGCTGAGCGCGCAGATTCCCCAAACCGAATACGCCCAGAGGCGCGCGGCGCTGGCGGCGAAGATCCAGGATGGGGTGTTGCTCGCGATAGGCGGCAAGGAGCCGGCGCAGGACTACCTGTCGTTCTACCAGAACGAGCCGTTCACGTATCTCACCGGCTACAACGAGCCCAACGCGGCGCTCGTGATGGTGAAGCGTGGCGGTCAGACGACGACGACGCTGTTCGTCGAGGAGCGCGACCCGGCTGCGGAGGTGTGGACCGGGAAGCGGTTCGGCCCCGAGGGCGCGACAAAGGCAACTGGCATCGAGGCGCGCCCCGTGGAGCAGCTGCGGCCGGTGCTCGACTCGCTGCTCAGTGCTGCAAGCCAGCTGTACGTGGTAGGCAACGTGCAGTTCGGCGGGCGTCAGGCTGAGGAGCGGCGTGTCCTGTCGCCCGAGGATCAGTTCGTTCGCACCATCACGGCGCGGCACCCATCGGTGAAGGTATCGTCGGCGAACATGCAGGTGCTGATGCTGCGCGGCGCGAAGAGCCCGGCCGAGCTCGATCTGATTCGCAAGGCCGTCGCGATCACGGCGGACGCGCAGCGCGAGGCGATGCGTGCGATCGAGCCCGGAATGTACGAGTTCGAGGTCCAGGCGCTCATCGAGTACACGTTCCGGCGGAACGGTGCGGACCGCCCGTCGTTCTCGACGATCGTGGGGTCGGGGCCGAACTCGACGACGCTGCACTACAACGCCGACGATCGGCTGATGAACGCGGGCGAGGTGGTGGTGATGGACATCGGCGCGTCGTATCGCGGTTATGCCGCCGACGTCACGCGCACGGTCCCGGTCAGCGGCACGTTCACGCCGGACCAGCGCGCGATCTACCAGATCGTCCGCGATGCCCAGGCGGCGGCGGAGCGGCAGGCGAAGCCCGGGGCGAAGGCGGAGCTCATGTCCGATTCGGCGTCGGCGGTGCTGGCGGCGGGCCTAACGAGAGCAGGGTTGATCGAGTCGCCGACGGCGACGTACGACTGCGGCACGACGCAGCAGCCGCAGCAGTGCCCGCAGCTCAGCCTCTATTACATGCACGGCCTCGGCCACGGGATCGGGCTCGAGGTCCATGATCCCGACCAGTTCTACTTCAGGGGAACGCTGGAGACCGGGAGCGCGTTCACGATCGAGCCCGGGATCTACGTGCGCGAGAACGTCCTCGACATCCTGCCGAAGACGCCGCGCAACGAGGCGCTGGCCGCCAAGCTGCGGCCGGCGGTAACGAAGTTCCGAAACATCGGTATCCGCATCGAGGACGACTATCTGATCACCGACCAGGGCCTCGAGTGGGTCTCGCGCGCGCCGCGTGAGCTGAACGAGGTCGAGGCGCTCATGCGAGAAGCGCTGGCCGGCGGCCCGAAGCGGGACACCGGAAAGTTGGAATGGTACAAACGGACGGCCGGGCCGCAGGCCCCGTAGCGAGGAATGGGACATGACGATCGTTAGGATTTCGCTCGCGCTGACCGTCGCCGCGCCACTCACGTTGGCGACGCCGGCACTGGCCCAGTCGCGCCGGCCGATGACGTTCGAGGACTTCGCCGCGATGAAGGCGGTGTCGGACCCGCAGCTCTCGCCCGACGGCTCGACGATACTCTACGCCGTGCGCACGACGGACGTCGATGCCAATCGGCGGGCGACGACGACGTACGCGATGGCGTTAGGCAGCGGGGCCGCGCGGGCCTTCCCGGACGATACGACGCGCGCAACCGAGGCGCGCTGGTCCCCCGACGGCCGGCGTGTGGCGTATACCGCCGGCGGCCAGCTCTGGATCGCGAACGCCGACGGCAGCGGGCGAAAGCGCCTGACGACGCTCAACGGCGGCGCCAGCGGTCCGGTGTGGGCACCGACCGGCGACCGGATCGCGTTCGTGTCGGCGGTGTGGCCGGATTGCACGACCGACGCGTGCAACGCGCAGAAGGACAAGGCCAAAGAGGACGACAAGGTGAAGGCCCATGTGGCCGACAACCTGCTGTTCCGCCACTGGAACGCGTGGGACGAGGGTACGCGATCGCATCTGTTCGTGGTTGGCGTCGAGGGCGGCGAACCGCGCGACCTGACGCCCGGCGCGAAGTACGACGTGCCACCTGGACCGTTCGGCGGCAGTGAAGGGTATGCGTTCGCCCCCGACGGGAAGGAGATGACGTACACCGCGAAGGATCAGGGGCGCGCGGACGCGTGGACGACCGATGTGAACCTGTACGTCGTGCCCGTGACCGGTGGTGCGGCAACCGTCATCACGAAGGCGAACATCGGCGCCGACCAGAATCCGGTGTACTCGCCGGACGGCAAGTACGTCGCGTATGCGTCGCAGAAGCGCGGCGGGTTCGAGTCCGACCGGTGGCGGCTCATGCTGTACGATCGGGCGACGAAGACGTCGGTCGAGGTGCTGCCGTCGTGGGACCGCAACGCGGACGGCTACTGGTTCGCGCCGAACGGCAAGGCCGTCTACATAGCGACCACGGACAAGGGGCGAGACAAGCTGTATCGTGCGACGTTAGGCACGATGGGGGCCGCAGCCGGCGCGCCCGCGCTCGTCATCGGCGAGTCGAACAACGTCGGCTTCTCGTTCTCGCGCGACGCGCGCACGCTGGCATGGATGCGCGACGCGACCAACCGGCCGCCGGAAGTGTTCGCGGCATCGCTCGACGGCGCTCGTGCCGCCGATGTGCGCCAGGTGACGCACGTCAACGACGCGCTCGTGGCACAGCTCGCGCTCAATCCAGCCGAGGACTTCTGGTTCAGGGGCGCCGGCGGCGACAGCGTGCAGGGCTTCATCGTGAAGCCACCGCAATACACCGCCGGCCAGAAGTATCCCGTGATCCTGCTGATCCACGGCGGCCCGCAGGGTGCCTGGCTCGACAACTGGCATTCGCGCTGGAACTACCAGATGTTCGCCGCGACGGGTGCTGGTCTCGTGATCGTGAACCCACGCGGCTCGACTGGGTACGGCCAGAAGTTCGTTGACGACGTGTCGAAGGGTTGGGGCGGCAAGGTGTACACGGACCTCATGAACGGACTCAACGCCGCGCTCGCCCGCAATGCCTGGATGGACTCGACGCGCATGGGCGCGGCTGGCGGGTCGTTCGGCGGGTACATGGTGAACTGGATCGCCGGCCATACGACGCGCTTCAAGGCACTCGTGTCGCACGCCGGGCCGTTCAACCTCGAGAACATGTACGGGGCGACGGAGGAGCTGTGGTTCCCGGAGTGGGAATACGGCGGGCCGTTCTGGGACCCGAAGGCCATGCGTGAGCAGTACCGCGTGTACTCGCCGCATCTGTTCGCCGGGAAGTTCAAGACGCCAACGCTCGTGCTGAACGGCGAGCTCGATTATCGCGTGCCGTACACGGAGGGCCTGTCGATGTTCACGTCACTCCAGCGTCAGGGCGTGCCGAGTCGGCTGGTGGTGTTTCCCGATGAGGGGCATTGGATCGGGAAGCCGCAGAACCAGCGGCTATGGTGGGGAGAGGTCCAAGGCTGGCTGACCAAATACCTGGCGCCGAAGACCGCGAGCTGAAAAACCGCAGGTTACAGGTTACTGGAGATGGTTATTGGTTGTCTGAACCCTCGGGATGCCCCTCTCGGCGAGATGAGCATCCCGAGGGTTCGATTCCCAGCAACCAATTACCTGTTCTGTTGCGCTCTTCCCTCGCCTAACGTTTCGCTTTGCCCTTCTTCGCGGCCGTCGTCGGATACGCGACGTCGGGTGGCGGATCCCCGTTAGGCCAGTCGCCGGCCTTCCGCGCGAAATCAGGCCGCGGGCGAGACGTCACCCAGGCCGCCACGTCGTACGCCTGCTGGGGCGTCAGCGAGCCGGGATTGTCGTACGGCATCGCGACATGAATGAATGCCGCGGCCGTTCTCAGGCGTGCCATCCCGGCGCCGACGTTGAACGACTGAGGACCCCAGACCGGTGGGCCGACGATCGCGTTGGCGGTGTCGGCCCTGCCGCCTTGCCCGTCGGCGCCGTGGCATTGCGAGCACTTCGATTTGAAGAGCTCGCGTCCGCGGGCGGTATCGCCGGAAAGAGCGTCGAGACGCGGGAGGCCCTGCCCCTCCACGTGTGCCCCGACGGGGATGCCGTACGACAGAAACGCCAGGTAGGCAACGATGTCGCGCATCGGTCGGCTGTCACGCGGCAACGCCTTGCCGTTCATGCTTCGCTCGAAACAATCGTTGATACGATCCTCGATGATCTCCACCGTGGCGCTGCGCGGGCGATACTGGGGAAATCGCGCGTAGACACCGATGAACGGCATCTTGTTCGGCTGCTGGCCGTCGCCCATGTGGCAGCTGACACAGCGCAGGCGATTGCCGACGTGGCCGGGCAGGCTGTCACGCGTGTTCGCGAGAATGGCGCGCCCGCGACGGACGGCCGCGAGCACGATCGAATCCTTGACCTCTGATTCGGCGGGCACGCGAAACGGAACGGGCGCGTTGGCGCGCGTCGCTAGGGCCGCCGCCGCCAGAACTTCCGGACGCGTCTTGGCGGTGTCGGCGGACACGCGCTTCGCGTCGCCGCGAGCGCATGCCAGCGCCGTGAATGTCAGGCACGCGCCGAAGAAACCGACTGGTCGAATGCGACGCCTGGCGTCGCTCGATCGTGAGGGCATGGAGAGGTGATCGACGTACCGATTGGGGTGCGTCGCTCAGTGTCGCCCATTGAACGCCATATGTCCAGAAGTCCTTTCCGCTATGGCGCCGGAGGCAGGAGTGCAGACCGTCTGGTCGCGCGCCGGCTGACCGCCGCGAACCTTCGAATCGACGCGCGGCTACTTCTTCACCGGTCCAACGATTGGCGTGTCGTCGCGCGAGCTCCAGTCCTCGAACGAGCCATCGTACAGGCTTGGCTTGATGCCGACGTATTTCGCCGCCAGGAACAACAGACTCGCCTGCTGCCCGACGTGGCAGTAGGTCACGACCCTGTCGTTAGGCTGCACGCCCGCCGCCGTGAACAGGCCCGAGATGGCCGCGCGATCCTTCATCTTCCCGGCGGAGTCCGTGAGCGTCGTGAACGGGATGTTCTGCGCGCTCTGCACGTGGCCGGGACGTGGACCGCCACCACCCTCACCGCTATAGAAGTTCGGCGTGCGCGCGTCGAGAATGCGGATGCCGGGCTTGTCGATGTTCGCTTTCACGAACTCGGCGTTGACGACCACGTCCGGGCGCACATGCGGCGTGAACTTCCCGCGCGCGACCTTCGGCGTCTCCGTGCTCACCGGATGGCCATCGGCCTTCCACGCCGCGAGCCCGCCGTCGAGCACCGCCGCGCGATCGCCGGCGCCCAGGTAGTCCAGGGTCATGAACACACGGGCGACGATCGGCGTTATGGTCTGGCCGTAGACGACGATGCGCGAGTTGTCCGACACCCCGAGCGACTCGAACAACGAGTCGAGGCGGGCGACACTCGGCAGCTCCGTGTTGAGATCCGGGTTGCTCGGCGCCACGTCGTTGAACCACAGGAAGCGCGCGCCCGGAATGTGGCCGCTCGTGTAGTCACGCCGCGTGCTCGCGAGATGCAGGACGACGACGTTCGGGTCGGCGAGATGCTCGGAGAGCCACTGCGCGGACACGATGGGCGAGTCGAAGCGATCGGCCTGTGCTTCCCCGACGGCCGGCACGGCCATCGCCGCTACCGTCAGAGACGTCATCGCGCGGGCGAGCGCGCGTCGGCGACATCGAACCATGGTTTCCTCGCGGAATCTCAGGGAGTGAAGCGGTAACCGACTTTCCAGATGGTGATGAAGTGCTTGGGGTCGGCAGCATCGTGCTCGAGCTTCTTGCGCAGCTCGGCCATGTGGGAGTCGACGGTGCGCGTGAGCACGATCGCGCGATGGTCCCACACCTCGCGCAGGAGCTCGACCCGCGTCGCGACCGCACCCTTCCGCTTGATGAGCGCCATCATGAGCTCGTACGCCTTCGGCGTTAGGCTCACGGCGTCGCCGCCACGCGTGACGGTACGCGATGCCGGATCGACGCTCACGTCGCCGAACCTGATGACCCCCGCGGCGACGCTCGGGTCATGCGCGTCCGTCCGCGCGCGGTTTCGCCGGAGCAGCGACTTCACGCGCTCGAGCAGCTCGATCAGCCCGAACGGCTTCGTGACGTACTGGTCGGCGTCGAGCTGAAAACCCCGAACCTTGTCCGCCTCCTCGGTTCGCGCGGACAGGATGAGCACGGGTGTTTGGCGGCCCTCGGTGCGCAGGGACCGCAAGATCTGGTAGCCGTCGATGCCGGGCAGCATGAGATCGAGGATGACGAGGTCCGGGTCCCACTCGCGCGCGAGCGACAGCCCGGCGTTGCCGTCCTCCGCGACCTTCACGGCGTACCCCTCGAGCTCGAGGTTGTAGCGCAGTCCCTGTGCGAGGTCGTTCGAGTCCTCGATCACGAGCACGCGTGTCATGACGGGCGCAGTGAGAGCGCGACATCCGCGAGGGCAGCCGGTACCGGGCGCTGCGCGCCCGGCAATTCGATCTGGAACGCGGCACCCTTGGACGAAGGGACGACCTCGATCCGTCCGCCCATCTGCGCCACGAGATCCCGCACGATCGTGAGCCCGATGCCGCTGCCGCCGGCACCCTGGGCAGCGGCCGCGTTGCCACGGTAGAACGGCGTCCAGATGGCTTCGCGTTCACGCGCCGGGATGCCCGGCCCTTCGTCCGTGACCGTGATTCGCGCCGATGACCCGGTCTGGGCAAGTGCGATCCGCACGGTCTGTCCGGCGGGACCGTATTTCACGGCATTGTCGAGCAGGTTGATCAGCACTTGCCGAAACGCTTCCCGCTGGAGCGGCGTCACGACGTTAGGCGCGAGCTCGAGCGCGAGCGACGCACGCCGCGATGCCGCGAGCGGCTCGAAGGCGCGCGCGATCTGCTCGATCTCCGCGGCGAGGTCTGTTGCCTCCGGCGCCGCTCGCGACGCGGGCGCGTGCCCGGCCCGCGCGAAGGACAGTACGTTTTCGACCAGGTGCGAGAGGCGGTTCGTCTCGCGATCGATGTTGTCGAGCGACCACTGGCGCTGCGCCTCGGTGGTGAAGCGTCCGAGGCGCAGCGTCTCGAGGAACAGACGGATCTGGGCGAGCGGCGTGCGCAGCTCGTGCGAGACGCTCGACACGAAGTCGGAGCGCAGACGCGCCAGCTCCTCCTCGCGGCGGAGCTGGATGACCGCAACCACGGCGAGCGCCGCCGAGACGAAGAACATGCCGAGGAGGAGCGGTAGTCTCGAGCGAGGCAGCCCGCCGATCACGAGCTGATTCGCGTACTCCGGCCGCACGGCCGTCTGCACCCTCAGGCCGCCGAAATGCGGCGACAGCTCGATCGCGGCAACGATTGGCGTCTTCGGCCAGTTCGCGGACTCGTAGAGCGGGGGCACGCTGCGACCAGCGATCCGGATGCCGAGGAGATCCTCGTTGTCCTTGCCGAGCATCACGGCGTTCGGCAGCAGGTGCTCGTGCACGACGGCATCCTTGAGGATGTGTCGGGACGTGGCCGCGCCAAACTCGACGCCGTACACCAGCGTATCGCCGGCGTCGGTGGGCATGAGCACATAGGCGATCATCCGTCCGGTGCCGAAGCGCGGCGAGACGAGCACTTCGTAGTTCTCATCGGGGTCGTGGACCTTGCGGACGTGCGCGGTCAGCGAATCGACCAGCCATCGCCTGTCGGACTGGGGCGCGACCTCGAGCCAGCCATCCGCTTCGGCGCCGGCGGCGCGAGGGGCGACCTGCAGCGTCTCCGCGCCGATGGTGAACCCGAAATAGGCCGACGGCGGGAACGACTCCGGACATCGCTTCGGCGTGCAGAAGCGTGTGCGATAGCGGCTGTTGTTGCTGTAGTAGTTCCAGAGCTCGCCGGCGTTAGGCGTCGGGCCGTTGCGCTGAAGCCGGTGCGGCTCCCGCCCATGCATGACGTACTGGAGCGCGGCCATCACGGCGCCCTCGAGCCCCGCCTCGACCTTCCGCTGCGACGTCCACGCCGTGAACGACGCGTAGTCCCGAAGCAGGCGCGACGCCGTTCGCTGATGCGACCAGACCGCGCGCTGCGCGTTGAACGCCGCCACACCGGTCACCCCGACACTGGCGAGCAGCAGCAGGAGTGGCCAGGAGAAGCGGCGGCCGGGGAGCGCGATCCGCGCGCGACGAGCCAGCGGCATCACCGTGGAACGCGTCCAGCGGACGAGAGCGATTCGATCACCCACGTACGATGCGACCGCGGCCTCCGGCCAGGCAACGTCCATTTGTGCGAGATCTGTTGAGGAGCGGTCGGATTTTGGTGCGCGAACGGCCCAACACTTCGGGAACACGGGCTGCACCGAACCACAACAGACGCATGACGCTTCCTTCGCCGGCGGCGCTCACCGGGACCGTAGCATCCGCGCACCACGAATGGAGCCATGCATGCAGACCTTCCTGCAGGATCTGCGATACGCGACTCGCACGCTGTCGCGCGCCCCCGCCTACACCGTCATTGCCGTGCTGACGCTCGCCCTCGGCATCGGCGCGAACACGGCGATCTTCAGCGTCATCCACGGCGTGCTGCTCAAGGATCTGCCGTTCGCCAACGGCGGGCGTGTCGTTCGCCTGAAACAACCGGTCGCCGCCGGCGAGATCGACGATGCGGGATTCTCGGTCCAGGAGGTCGCGGACCTCCGGGCGCGGAGCAGGTCCCTGCAGACGATCGTCGAATACCACTCGATGTCCTTCAACCTTCTCCGCCGTGGCGAGCCCCAGCGGGTGCAGACCGGCGTCGTGTCCGCCAACTACTTCGACGCGCTGGGCGTCCGGCCCCTGCTCGGCCGGACGTTCCGCGAGGGCGAGGACCAGGCGGGCGCAACGCCGGTCGTCGTGCTGAGCTACCGCTTCTGGCGCGAGCGACTCGGCGGCGACAGCACGATCATCGGAAAGACCGTCGAGATGACGGACCGCCTGCACACGGTCGTCGGCATCCTGCCGCCGCTGCCGGCGTTCCCTAACGAGAACGATGTGTTCATGCCGGTCTCGTCCTGTCCGTACCGGACGTCGGAGTTCTGGATAGCGCGGCGGGTCGTTCGCGCCCTCACCGTGTTCGCGGTCGCGCGGCCGGGCGTGGGCCTGTCGGCGGTGCGCGGCGACCTCACGGCGGTCGCGACGCAGATGCATAACGAGCACGCCGAGAGCTACCCGGACGCACAGGGCTTCGGGATCGGTGCGGAGTCGCTGCTCGAGGAGCTGTCCGGGCCCGCTCGGGAGACGCTGGCGCTCCTGCTCGCGACGTCCGCGTTCGTGCTGGCCATTGCCTGCGCGAACGTGGCCAACCTGACGCTCGTGCGGCTCGTGCACCGGCGCGCGGAGCTCGTCGTTCGCGCAGCACTGGGGGCAGGCAGGCGCCGGCTCGCGCGCCAGTTGTTGACCGAGAGCATCGTCGTCGCCGCGGCCGGTGCGCTCGTGGGCGTGGGGCTCGCGTCCGCGCTGCTTCGGGTCCTGGTCCCCTATGCGGCGCGGTTCACACCGCGCGCGTTCGAGATCGGTCTCGACGCCCCCGTACTGCTTTTCACGCTCGGGGTGTCGGTTGTCGTGGGTCTCGCGTCGGGAACACTGCCGCTCCTCGCGGCAACTCGCGATCTCGCGGGCGGCCTTCGCGCTCGCGGCGATGGCGCCCAGGCGCGTGGGCGCCGGGGTAGGGCCGAGCGTGGGCTGGTCGTCGCGCAGGTTGCCGTGTCGGTGGTCCTGCTTGCCGCCGCCGGCCTGTCGGTCCGCAGCATGATCGAGCTGACTCGCATCGACGCGGGCTACAGGCCCGAGCAGGTGTTGAGCCTTCGCGTGACACCCAGCCGGGAGCGCTACCAGCGTCCCGAGGACCTGGTCGCCGTCACGAGGCGCATCGTCGCGGCCATGCGGGAACAGCCCGGCGTCTCCTCCGTCGCGCTCGCCGCCGCTGTCCCGTTAGGCGAGGACGGGCGCATGTCGCACGGGATGCTGATCCAGGGGAGACCCGTGGGGCCGAACGACGTCCCACCACAGGCCGAGATGCAGATCGTGAGCGGCGAGTACTTCGGCACGATCGGCGTGCCGCTCATGAAGGGACGAACGTTCGACGAGCACGATCGACTGGGCACGGAGGAGGTGGCCGTCATCAGCCGGTCGTTGGCTGAGCGGTACTGGCGCGGTGCCGACCCGCTCGGAGCGCGGATCTCGCCGGACGGGGGAGACACCTGGCTCAGAGTGGTCGGGGTGGCCGGCGACGTTCGCGATCACGCGCTGGACCAGAATCCCATCGACGTGTTCTATGTCGCGTTCGCACAAACCCCGGCCGGAGAGAACGTCCTCCTGCGGAGCACGAGCGATCCAGCGCTGCTGGCGAAGCGTGCCACGGCGGCAATCCACGCGATCGACCCGGACTTGCCGGTGGACAACGTTCGCACGCTGATGGAGATCCGCCTGGATTCCCTCGCGCCTCGGCGCCTGACGGCGTCGTTGCTGGCTCTGTTCGCGCTGCTCGCGGTAGTGATCGCGGCGGCGGGAATCGGTGGGGTGCTCGCCTTCTCGGTCAGCCAGCGTACCCAGGAGATCGGCGTGCGGCTGGCGCTCGGGGCCCAGCGCACCGAGGTGCTTGCGCTCGTGCTGCGTGAGGGTGGCGCGATGGTCGCGGTCGGGCTCGGGATCGGCGCCGTGGCCGCGCTGTGGCTCACGCGGTTCATGCAGGGGGTGGTGTTCGGGATCGGCCCGCGCGATCCCCTCACGCTGGCCATCGCGTGCCTAACGCTGGCTGCGGTCGGTCTGGTAGCGAGCCTCGGTCCGGCGCGGCGGGCGACGGCGGTCGATCCGGTGATCGCCCTCCGAAACGGCTAGTCGAGTCCGAAACCGACATCCAGAAGGAGGGAACGGATCATACGGAAACAACTGATGAAATAGCAACGCTTATCGAACGACGGGCTGCGGTTTTCGAACGCGAGTTCCACTCACATTCGATCCGTTCGATCAACGGTCCGCGTCCTCTTGTTCTGGATGCCCGGGTGGAAGTCTGCTGGTGGCGGTGGTGTCCCGCTACCGTTCCAGTCGATACCCTGCCTTCCGAACTGTCAGGATGTGCCGCGGCTCGGCGGGATCGTGCTCGAGCTTGCGTCGCAGCTCGGCGATGTGGGTGTCTACCGTTCGGCTCACGACGACCGCGCTATGCCCCCAGACCTCGCGCATGAGCTCCTGGCGAGAGGCGACCGCGCCCTTTCGCTGGAGCAGCGCGAGGAGCAGCTCGAACTCCATGGGCGCGAGATACACCGGGATGCCCTGCCGCGTGACCGTGCGCCCCGTCCGATCCACCTCGACATCGCCGAATCGCTCGGCGGGTGGCAGAGCCTGTGGGCGGGCGGCGCCGGTGGTGCGACGGAGCAGCGCCTCGATGCGAGCGAGCAGCTCGAGGACGCCGAACGGCTTCGTGACGTAATCGTCGGCGCCGTTGCGGAAGCCAATGACCTTGTCCGCTTCCTCGCCACGCGCGGTGAGAATGAGCACCGGTCGCTCGAACCCCTCGGAGCGGAGCGCGCGCAACACGCGGTAGCCGTCCATCCCGGGCAGCATGAGATCGAGGATCATGAGGTCCGGCATCCAGTCGCGGGCCCGCGTTAGGCCCGTGGGGCCGTCGCCGGCGACGAGGACCTCGTAGCCTTCGATCTCGAGGTTGTTGCGGAGGCCGAAAGCCAGATCGGGATTGTCTTCTACCACTAAGACTCGACTCATCGCTCGTGCGAGCTGGGAACCGGGAACTGGGAACCGGGAACAGTGGCTCCATCGTCATCCCGAACGGAGCGAGGGATCGCGCTCATCTCGACAGAGGGACTCTCTTCCCCGTTCCCGGTTCCCTGTTCCCGCCGTGACGCGAGAGGTAACTCGACGATAAACCGTGCTCCTCGAGCAGGCGCCGAATCCACCCACGCGCGCCCGCCATGCATCGCCACGAGCTGGGCGACCACCGAGAGCCCGATGCCGCTGCCGGCTACCGCGGCGGTCACCGCGCTCTCGAGCCGCTGGTAGGGCTCCCACACGCGGTCGCGCTCGTCGGGTGGAATCCCCGGGCCTTCGTCGTCAACCGTGATCCGCACGCGATCGCCCGCGCGCCGCAGCGTGATCGTCACCGTCTGACCGATCGGCCCGTACTTGACCGCGTTGTCGAGCAGGTTGAGCAAAATCTGCCGCAGCGCGGCCGGATCGACGACGCAGACTACGTCGTTCTCCAACCCGGTCTGCACCAGGACGTGGCGTGACCGCGCGACGGGGGCGAAGGCCTCCACGGCCTCTCTGACCTGGGACGCCAGCTCGCTCGGCACCGGCGCGAGGCGGAGCGCTTCCCGTTCCGCACGCGAAAACTGCAGGATGTTCTCCACCAGGTGCGTCAGGCGCCGCGCTTCCTGGTCGACGATCTGCAGCGACCGCAATCGCTCCTCATCGCTTCGCACGCGGCCCAGCAGCAGTGTCTCGGCGAACATGCGGACCTGGGCGAGCGGCGTGCGCAGCTCGTGGGATACGCTGGCGATGAAGTCCGACCGCAGTCGAGCGAGCTCGCTCTCGCGGCGCAACTGCGTGACGCCGATGGCCGCCAGCGCGACGCTCAGCGCGAGTGCGCCGAGCAGCAGTGGGAGGCGCTCGCTGGGCAGCTCACCAATGAGCAGCGCCTTCGCCAGCGTCGGGCGCAGCGCCACGACGCTCTTGAGACCGCCGAAATAGTCGATCTTGTACGCGCCGACGTAGGTCGGGGGGTACTGCACCTCCGACTGGAAGATCAGGTGGCCGTTGCCGTCGAACACCCTGGCCGAGAAGATGGAGTCGTTCGGCACCGCCTCGTTAGGCACGCCGCCGGTGAGCGACGGCGGGAGGATCGCGTAGTGCCGCATCACCTTCTTCAGGCCGTCGACGGCAAACTGGGCGAAGCAGAACTCGAACCCGTAGGCGACGGCCGGTCGGCCGGCACGATCGCGCTTGAGCTGGTAGACGATGGATCGCGAATGGCCATCGACGCTCCCCGACACGACCTCGTACACCCAGTCCGACTTATACGTCTTGGCGTTGCGGGGCAGCGTGTCCAGCATCCACCGGCGCATTGACGTGGCCGGCTCTTCCCCGCTCGTCACGAACGAGCCGTCCCGCATGTCGAGGCGGAAGAAGTAGCGCGACGAGTCGCGTGCGCAAAGAAGGTGTGAGGATTTCTCGTGGTCGAGGATTGATGGGCCGGGGAGCGGCCCGTCGAGGTCGCGGGCGTCGATCGTGCCGGTCGGGCTGAACGCCCACACCAGAGTCGAGTACAGCTGTTCCTTCGCGCTGGCCGAGAACTCCCACGCGGCGAACTTCGCGTAGTCGGTCATGGCGCGCTCGGCGGTGACCCGGTGGCGGTGGGCCGCGTCCCATGCCTCGAACGCGAGAAATGCCGCCAGCGCGACGGTCAGCATGAGGATCGCGACCAGCGACGTCGTTCTCGATCGCACGCCGCGGAATAGACGAGGCTCCGGCATGGCCCACTCTACACCGCCGGAAGCCATCGCGGCAACCCGACCCACGCCGACAGAAAGCCGAATGTCAGCGGAACGTCAGCACCAAACGGCGCCCAGCTTAACGGCGCGGGCCCTAACGGCGCCGGCCCTAACGGCGCCGGCAGAACGGCGCTGACCAGAACGGCGCTGACCAGAACGGCGCAGAGCCCCAACGGCGCAGGACAGAGAGGCGCCGGATGCCTGACGGCGCGTAATAACTAACGGCGCATACGGCCTAACAGCGCGTAATGCCTTAAGGCGCGACAGGGGCGCACGACCACAGGAGCGCACGGGCGCAGGGGCCACAGCGGCGGCGCCACGACGCGGAAGGAGCGACACGGACGCACGGTCGGGTGGCGCCGTTGCGCCGTTGCGTGTCCTGCGATCCTGTCGCGCCGTCTGGCATTACGCGCCGTTAGGCATCACGCGCTCTCAGGCATTTTGCGCCCTTCGGCCTCCGGCGCCTCTCTGCCCTGCGCCGTTCTGGTCAGCGCCGTTCTGCCGGCGCCGTTAGGGCCCGCGCCGTTAGCTCTTGCCTTTCAGGATTCCGTTTCGAATTCGGGTTGCTTTGGGTGTCGCTGCGGGGTCGATGGTGATCCGCTGTTCCGTTCGCTCCGCCAAACGAACATCGATCTGCAGGTCGAGCGTTTGTCCCCCCCGCCGGATCTTCACCGGAACCTTCGTCCCCTCGGCCTTTGCATAACGACTGCGGAACTGCTCGCCGAACGATGGGTCGCGAACCGGGATGTCGCCCACCTGGTCGAGATAGTCTCCAGGACGGAGACCGGCAGCTTCCGCCGGGCTCCCCGGCTGCACCTCGGCAATTCGAACGCCTGACGAGTCCGGCGTGCTCGTCACGCCCAAACGAGGCTCACGAATCGTGTCGACCTCGAGACGGAATCCGGCCAGCGGCAACACCGTCGCAAACGGCATCGGCTCGCGCCCATCGATGTACTTCGCGTTGAACTCGTCGAACGACTTGCCACCCGCCGCGCGACTCACCGCGCCCCACCATTGTTCACTGGTGAAGCCCGTCCACTTCTGCTTGTACGTGGTCTGGTACAGTTCGCGGAACACATCGTCGAGCCCCTTCTTGTTGTCGCTCGCATCGCGAATCAGGATGTCGAGCAGCAACCCGGCGAGCGATCCTTTCTGGTAGTAGATGTATCCGGTGCCGTCGGTCGGATGGATCCACGTCGAAAGCGACGCGTCGGTGAGTGCGACGGGTGGCGTAGCGGCCGTCTCCTCGATCTTGCCCTGTGTGAGGATGAGAAACCCCGACGAATCCGTCACGCCCGAACGCGAGAGCACGACGTCCGAGTAATAGTCCGTGATCCCCTCACTCACCCAGAGCCACGGCGTCGGCTGCGGCTGCGAATACCTGTACGGCACCATGTCGGCAGGACGCAGCCGCTTCACGTTCCACGCGTGGATCATCTCGTGCGCCGTGATCGACGGGAACAGGATGCTCTCCACGAGCAGCGGCGTGTAGATCCCGAGGTGCGAGCTCTGGTGCTCGAGCGCGCTGCCCCCACCCGACGTCGAATCGAACACGATGAACGTCGTGTAGTTGTCCCACGGGATGTCGTTGAATACCGCGCCCATCGCGGGAATCATCTTCTTCTGATGATCCCAGAACGTCGTGCGATTCGCCCCCTGAAGCGCGCCCTTGGGCCACGACGCCATCCGCACCCACTTGTTCACGATCTGCGTGCTGTCCAGGTCGTACTCGCCAACGAAGAACGGCATGTCCACGAGGTCGTGGTAGTTCGACGCCGAGTACGTGTGTGACGCTCCCGCGGGCTTCATGCCGGTCGTGACGAGCCACGACGGTTCCGTCTTCACCGTGACGGTCGCGGTGAAATCCGTCGGACGGCCTTCGGGATACAGGAAGACGTTCGTACCGTTGAAGAACGCGAAGTTCCCTCGCGACCACGTCATCGCGTTGTCGAGCGAGTCGGCCAGGTAGTCGTACGTCACCGTGATCGACTTCGCCCCATCAGGCCGGATGCGCCACGTGTCGTAGTCGAGCTTGTTCCACGTCAGTGCCTTCCCCGCGGCCGAGGCGGAAAAGTTCGAGACCCATCGGGCGAAGTTCGAGATCTCGTACGCACCGGGCGTCCATGCCGGCAGCGAGAGCAGCACCGGCCCCGGACCGCCAACGTCGAACGTCATCCCCACGCGCAGCGTCCGGGCGGGCGCGGTTCGCGAGTCGAACGTGACGTCGTACCGAATCCCGCTGATCGGCGCGGATTGCGCGACGGGCTGCGCAACTGCAGCCACGAGCGGAGTCGCGAGCCCCAAGGTCACGGCGGAAAGCCAATGGAATGTCGAGCGCATGCGATACAGGGAGTGAGAGAGCGTTGAGATCGGCTGGAATGTAGCGGTGTGCATGAATTGGGCTGTCGTGACGTCTCCCGGGGGAGCCGCCGAACCACAAGGTCGGCTCTCCGAGCACGCGGCACCACCCGGCGGCCCGTTGCCCGAGACCCTTGCCGGTTCCCGACTCATGCACCCGTCACCGATTCGTCACCGAAAGCTCACGGTTCGGCCTCGATCCCACACCCGTCGCACTGCCGGCATGCTGGTCGCCGCCGGCTCGCTCGGCGCCCTCGCTCTCGCGTGCAGCGACCGGCGCGTCGACAGGTCCGTCACGGCCAGCGCCTCCGATAGCGCCGCGACGGTTGCCGTTCCCTTCGCCGCGCCGTTGGTTGCGCGACAGAACGAGGCGGCTAGCGCACCACGCTCTCGGGGGTTCGTGACACTGAGCAGGGCCGCTGCTGACGAAAAACAAGAACCCACCTCGAGCCAGCCCGAGACTGCATTCGCCGCGACCGCGCCGGGAGCCGCGATGCCCCCGGCGAGCGCAATCTCGTTCGCGACAAAGGCGGGCGCGATGATCATCCGCACCGGCACCGCCGGCATTGAGGTCGACTCGCTCGATACCGCGATAGAACGGGTGCGGACGCTCGCCCTGCGCGTCAACGGCTTCGTGGCGAACACCGCGGTCCAGGGCGGGAGAGACCAACTGCGGTCGGCGTCGCTCGAGCTCAAGATCCCCTCCGAACGGTTCGACGACGCGCTCGCGGGCCTGTCGCCGATCGGCAAGGTCGAGTCAGTGAACGTCAGCGCGGAGGACGTGGGCGAGGAGTACGTGGACATCGCCGCTCGCGTCGAGAACGCGCATCGACTCGAGGCACGCATCATCGACCTGCTCGCCAACCGGACGGGGAAGCTGCAGGACGTCCTGTCGGTGGAGCACGAGCTGGCGCGCGTGCGCGAGGAGATCGAGCGCTACGAGGGGCGAATGCGGTATCTCAAGACTCGCGCGTCCGTCAGCACCCTAACGATCGCCGTGCATGAACGCGCGCCGGTGATCATCCCCGTGGCGGGCGACGGGCCGATCTTCATGGCGTTCCGTCAGGCGTGGGAGAACTTCATTGGCGTGGTCGCCGGATTCGTCGCGAGCCTCGGGATTCTCGTCCCGTTAGGCGTGCTGGTGTTCGTCGCCTGGCTCGGCCTGCGCCGCTACATCCCGTGGCGGCCGAGCGGCGGGACGCCGCCG
>DASUGD010000257.1:0-3418 GCA_036274195.1 Gemmatimonadaceae bacterium
CCGGTCGTCATGCTCACGGCCATAGCCAGCCCGGAGCGCCAGGTACCGGTATGGCGTCACCGAGACGTCGACATCGACGAAGTGCCGCGTCATCTCGAACGGCTCGCTGCCACCTGTCGCGGACGTGGCCACGTTGCCGTCGAGCCGCACGTATTGCGTCACCGGAAAGCGTGGCGTCCGGTTGTCGTAGTCATAGAGCCGGTATTGGGCGTTGAGCCACAGCATCGGCAGCGGCCGCGACGTGAGCCTGTAGTTCATGGAGGTCACGAGCGCTTCGGCCTCGGCGGTCTCCCGCGCCAGCGGAATCGGGGTGATGGCGGTGTTGATCGTGTGCGGCAGCAGCCGCTCGTCCTGCAGCCAGGTGCCCAGAGACACATAGGCAAACGCACGCGACCTGGCCGGCAGCGCCAGCGAGCCCGAGGCACTGACCGTATGCGCCTGGCTGTCGGGAAACAGCGCCATGCGCCCCTGCGACGAGGCATCACCGGTTGAATACGCGTTTGGATGGGTCTGATCAGTGAACCGCAGCGGGTTGTCCCAGATCAGCGCCTCCACGCCGTTGTTGAACCACGATCCGTCGTAGCTCGCACGCGCGACGCCGCGTGCATTCGACCACTCGACATCGGTGGTCAGCTGGGTCGTCCGCTGGCCGATCGTCAGCGGCACTTCGTCAGCGTTGCTGAACCCGAACGACGCGGCCCATGGCTGATGGCCAGTCCGTCCCTGGCTCCTGTATTTGACGTGCAGGTCGAGGTGCTCGCTGGCGTTGTAGGTGAAGCGTGCATTGGCGATGTCACGCACCACGCGTGTGTCGAACGAGTGCAGCTGCGAATCGTACGCCAGCAGGGTCGCCGTCTTGTTCTGCACCGCAAGCTGCGTGACGTCATCGAGACGGAACACACCTGGCAGCTCCTGCCGATACGGCGACTGCGAGACGCCGCTGTACAACGTCGGCACCTGGTCCCAGTCGAACGACCCCTTCACCTTCCCGAAGACGTTGAACCACGCCTGATAGCGCTGGTCGAGGTAGCCGACGTGGTCGAACCGCGCGGTAAACAGCCAGGTGTCCCGGTTTCTTTCGTAATAGAGGCGGTTCAGCGTCGGCCCGCTCCTGGGATCGCTGTACGACTGGAACCGGCCGACGTCGCCCAGTCCGGTGGTCACACGTCCCCCGAAATCAATCTCGCCAACCGGCTCGCTCGCGCCTGCCGGGGCCGCTGCAGCCGGCACCGGCGGCGACTGGGGTTGTGGCGGCGCCGGCTGCGGCGCGTCCACCTGTGCCAGTGATGCACCGGGCACCGCCAGCAGCGCGCAGAGGACGAACAGGTGAAGTCTCATGCCCGCCTCCCTATCGCACCAGCGCCTGGCCCGACGGGTGGTTCGAGCCGTGGATGTTCTGATGGCAGTTGACGCAGCCACGGCCGATGATGCGATTGGAGCGCGCCTGCACCGCCGCGTTGTCATAGATCGTCGACGGATGCCGCGTCCCGATATGACAGCGCTGGCAGAGCATCGGCGGCCGCGCCACGAGCATCGCGTGCGTATTCGAGCCGTGCGGATCGTGGCAGCTGACGCAGCTCTCGCGCCCGGCGGCGTGCTCGAAGAGGAAGGGACCGCGCTTCTCAGTGTGACAGTAGAGGCAGCTCTCGTTGATCCAGTTGCCGACTTTGAGCTGCTTGACGTTTGTCGAGCCGTGCGGGTTGTGGCACGACGTGCATGCCATCTTCCCCTCGATCAGCGGCATGTGCGAGACACGCTGAACCTTGGCCACCTGGAGGCGATGACACGTGCCGCACAGCACCAGCTCGTTCGCCGTGCGCAGCAAGTGTTGCGGAGCCACGGCGGCGTGGACGCTGTGACAGGTTTCGCACGGCAGGTTCCTCGTGTCGTGCGCGCTCCCATGCCACAGCGTGACCGGCGATTTCGTGTGACAGGCCAGACATGTCTCGTTCGCATTCCGCGGCGCCATCGTGTTGTCGAACCGCTTGATCGTCGATGGATCGGATGGATCCTCGATGTGCGCCGATCCCGGCCCGTGGCAAGTCTCGCAGCCCTCGGCCGCGGCCGGGGTTCGCGGGTCCGACGACTTGCCGTGAAGCGTGCGCTCGAGCGGCTTCGCCTTGTCGTCGTGACAGGCGAGACACGTGTCTGCCCCGACGAATGTCGCCGTGAGCTGTTTCGACTGCCGTGCCGCCAGCGCGGCGTCACGGGCAATCCTCGGACCGGTCGCAGACGCGGGGGCCTGTGCCGTCTCCACGGGAGTCGTGCCGATCGCAAACGCCAGCACGAACAGTAACGAGCACGCGAGGGCGTAAAACCGGGAACGTGTCATCAGGAACTCACTCCGGCAAGGTGTGGCAGAGCTCACAGTCCTGTGAGATGACCTTCCCGTCCGCCGCTTTGTGGGAGTCGTCGTGGCAGCGCGAACAGCCTGGTGAGTCCACGTGCCCGATGTGGTTCGGGTACGTGCCCCACGTCACGCGCATGGCTGGAAAGACGTTGTTGGCCCAGACGTCCTGCGTCGCGGCAACCGCTCGCCGGACCAACGCCGGATCGACGCCGCCACGTTCGTCATAGAAACGGGACAGGCGCCGCCCGATCTCCGCCAGTGCCGACTGCTTGTCCGGATAGCTCTCACGCACCGCGTTCACGGCTTCGCGCCGCACGAACGGCAGTTGACGCGGAATCCGTCCATCGGCGAGGGCGGCATTCACGGCTCGCTCCGGCGAGATGTCGAATGTGTGCGCCGGCCGGTTGTGGCAGTCCATGCAGTCCATTCGGCGAAGCGGCTTGCCGTCGATCTGGTCGCGCGTCGTGCCCTCCGCGAAATACTCGCGGACCTGGCCCTGTCGGCCGGTCACACGCACGTACGGAATGACCTCTTCACGGTCGTCGCCGGCGAGGAAATCGATCTGGTTGTCGAGATTCATGTGCCAGTGGATCCCGCTGCCGCTCCCGAGCCGGCGGCTCCCGCCGCCGACATGCAGGCGAAGCGTCGTGGTCGACTCGGTGTTCGCCTCGTCCGCCGCGTACTCACGCACGACGCGCACGATGTCCCCGTGGAACGAGTCCGGCCAGTGGCAGCCCTCGCATGTGGCGCGCGCGGGCTGAATGAGCTCGGACGGCGGCGGAATCGGCCTCGGCACGCGGCCGGAAACGACGTGAAACAGCTGGCGCGTACCTGCCAGCTTGGCTTCGACGAACGATTCGGCGCCCGGTCCGACGTGGCACTGAGTACACGACACATTCGCGTGCGGCCATACCCTGTGTGCCGTCGCCTGCGGCTCCATCGTCGTGTGACAAACCTGGCCGCAGAACGCGTTCGACTCCATCGCGTGCACCGCTCCGTTGGCGGCAAGGGCGACGATGATCACGTTGACGACCGTGAGCGCGATGACACCGAGCGCAATCGTTCGCT